>JABSRK010000442.1 GCA_013213915.1 Planctomycetota bacterium | reverse complement strand
CGTCGACTGCTACGAGACGATCGAGGACTCGTCCGGTTCAGACGCTTACGGGCGGCAGCGGACGGCCGCGATCAAGGGCGCGCAGATCTATCGCTCCGATGACGGGGGTGTCACCTGGAAGATGACCAGCGAGAACAACCGGGCCATGCAGCGCTCGAGCGGGACCTATGGCTGGGTCTTCGGCCAGGTCCGCGCCGATCCGGTGGACCCGGACACCGTGTACATGATGGGGCTCGGCCTGAAGGTCTCCAACGATTCGGGAGCGACCTTCCGCGGCCTGCGCGGGATGCACGGCGACCACCACGCGCTCTTCGTCGATCCCGCCAACACGAACTACATGGTGAACGGCAACGACGGCGGGCTCGCCATCTCCTACGACGGCGGCAAGAAGTGGCGAACCACGCGCGACACCCTGCCGGCTGTGCAGTTCTACAACGTCGGTTACGACATGGACACGCCGTTCCATGTGTACGGTTCGATCCAGGATCACGGGAGCCGCCGCGGCGCCGTCGACATCAGCCGTGGCAGAAGCCGCATCGGCGCGACCGCGTGGGAAGGCGCGCCGGGTGGCGAAGCGTCGTCTCACGCGATCGACCCGACCGACCCAGAGGTTGTGTACTCCGAGGGCTTCTACGGCAGCATCTCGCGCACCGATCACGGTAAACGCACTGCCTTGAAGCCGAAGGACATCGCGGGGGAACCCAAGCTCCGCGGCCAGTGGCTCGCTCCGTTCATCATCTCGCCGCACAACCCCCGTGTGATCTACCACGGCATGAACCACCTGTTCCGTTCCATGAACCGAGGCGAGAACTGGGAACGCATCAGCCCGGATCTGAGCCACGCGGACGAGTCCAAGATCGGCGACATCCCCTACCAGACGATCTGGTCCATCTCCGAGTCTCCCTTCCAGTTCGGGTTCATCTACGCCGGTACGGATGACGGTCGCCTGCACGTGACCACCGACGGCGGAAAGAACTGGACCGACATCAGCGCCGGCCTCGCGAAGAACCGTTGGATCTCGCGGGTCATCGCCTCCCGACACGATGAAAATACGGTCTACGTAGCGCAGAACGGAAAGCGAAACGACGACTTCACCGCGTATCTCTGGCGCTCGAAGGACCGGGGCAAGACCTGGGAGGACATCTCCGCCACGACCGTGACAGACGATGGCGGCGCCGAGGACACGGACGGGATCCCAGGTGGTCCCATCAACGTCGTTCGCGAGGATCGCAAGAACCCGGAGATCCTCTACGTAGGGACCGACGTCGGCGTCTACGTATCAACCAGCGGCGGCAAGACGTGGCAAGCCCTCGCCAACGGACTGCCGTCGACGTTCGTGCACGACCTGATCGTCCACCCGCGAGACGACATCATGGTCATCGCGACCCATGGTCGCGGCATGTACGCCATGGACGTCCGCCCGATTCGTGGCGAAGAGCCCGAAGAAGAGCCGGCAGAGCGTCCGCGACGCCGGCGTCGCCGTGGTGGTGAAGAGGACGAAGAACGCCGCGACGGCGGAACCGAAGAAGAAGGCAAACGCGACTCCTGACCTGAGGCCGTCTGCTCCCCTGCATGAACCTGGTGTACCAGGCACAAACCGGAGAACCCCAATGAGATCCCTGATCGTCATCTTCTTGTGCGTCCTGAGCATCCGTGTCACGGCCCAGGAGAACCGCGATGACCTGACGCCTCTGGATATCGCCTACACGACGTCCGTTGGGAATGACAAGCAGACCCTGCGGATCGGCATGAGCGTCGACAACATCGCACGGCCGACCTTGCACCTCGCCATGCCCGACTGGACACCGGGGGCGTACGGCATCGGTCGCTACGGCGCGCGGGTGAATGACCTGGCGGTGACCAACGGCAAGGGAGAGGCGCTCGATGTCCTCCGCATGGATTACAAGACCTGGAGCGTGAACACCAAGGGTTCAAAGCAGATTCGCGCGACCTACACCCTCAAGCCCGGCAGTCGTCGCGGACGTCGGCGGTCACCAGCTGCCCGCGCTCCCACGGGGGAGCCGACCGGCTTGAGGATCAGCGGTCCCTCCACGTACGTCTACGTCGTAGGGGCCAAGCACCTGCCGGTCAGAAGCCGCTACGAGATCCCGAACGGCTGGAAGATCGCCAACGGTTTGCTGTCCACGGGTGACCCCGCCGTCCGATACGCCCGTGACTACGACACGCTCATCGACGCCCCCACGACCCTGGGTATCTTCCAGGAGCACACGTTCGAGGTCGCCGGGACTCCCTTCTCCTGCGTGTTCTTCTCCAACGACCAGCAGTACGACTTCGACATCCCGGCCTTCGTCGACGTCTGCAAGAAGATCGTGAAGGCACAGGGGGAGCTCTACGGGAGCTATCCCTTCCCGAACTACGTGTTCCTGTTCTCGCTCCCGGGAGGCGGAGGTCTGGAGCACCTGAACTCAACCACCATCGGGCTGAATCCCGTCGCGATGAAGCGCGACGTGCGGGCGGGCGCATCCGTCACGTCGCACGAATTCTTCCACACGTGGAATGTCAAGCGCATCCGGCCGAAGGTCCTCGGGCCATTCGAATATGAGCACGAGAACTACACCGGAAACCTGTGGGTCTCGGAAGGCTGGACCTCGTACTTCGGCGACCTGACGATGGCCCGGACGGGGATCATCAGTCGGCAGGAATATCTGGCCAAGATCGAGAGGTTCATCCGCGTCGAGCTGAACAAGGAAGCGCGCAAGGACCACTCGGT
>JABSRK010000441.1 GCA_013213915.1 Planctomycetota bacterium | reverse complement strand
CGACGGCTCCACCTGGACGTCCATCTGGAGCCTGTCTGGCGACCAGGGGCTTCTCTGGCAGAACGCGCGTGTCCCGCTGAATCCCTCAGGGACCGCTGTGCAGTTGCGGTTTCGCTACCAGGCCATCGCCGACAGCGGCGACGTCGCTATCGACGACGTCGCCCTGTGCAACTGAATTCGTCGGCTACCGACGCGGCTTGGGCGGGAGATTCGACAGCACCTCCTGGACCACTTCGCGCAGCATGTTCTTCATCACCTCGGGCCGGTTGCTGGTGGTGACGTCGCCTGAGGCGACGCGTGTCCAGTCCTTGAACGAGCGTTCCCAGAGGACGCGCGTGCCGCCGCTCTCCACCAGTCGGGCCGTGCCACCGGCGTAGATGCGTCCTTTGGGGAGCAGGTCGCTCGTCTCCCACTGCTCGAGGCTGATGAAGAGTCCGGCGTCCGAGCCGGCGGCGCGGGCGATGGTGCCAGCGTCCGTTGCGTTACTGGCAGCCGCGGCCCGATCGACGAACGCGTCTTTCGGGACTGCGTAGTGCTTGCGATTGATCAGGATCTTCCGAGCCATGGCGCGGATCGTTGCCGAGAGCAGCCGCCCGTCGGGCGTGGTGACCTCGGGTGAGACGATCGCGATGTCCACCAGTTCCGTGGTCGCTAGCGCCGGATCGGATTGGGTCTGGTCTTCTCGCTGTCGTTGCTTCACCTGGCAAGCGCCGAGCACGACGACGGCGATCAGAAGGAGTCCGTACTGCTTCATGGTTTTCCTCCCGCGTTGTTGTGGATGACCCTGCCCCCCTCGTGGGGGATCCCGGCGCCGTCGAGCGCGCGGCGAAACCGCAGGCACGACTCGCACCGACCGCACGGCTGGTCGCCACCAAGATAGCAGGACCAGCACCGGTGCAACGGGGCGCCCGCTTCGAGGGCGGCCCGCGCGATCTCGATCTTATCCATGTCGATCGTGGGGGCGATCACCTGGACCCGGTTTCTCGTGGACAGGGCCAGGGCCTCGTTCGTGGCCTCCAGAAACGACTTGGAATTGTCCGGGAAGGTCCGGGCCTCCTCCCGGTTGAAGCCACAGACGACGTACGAGACCTCGTTGGCCTCGGCCCACGTCGCGGCCATGGCGATGAGGACCCCGTTGCGGTTGGGGACCCAGACGGCTGCTGCGGAGCTGGCTCCGGCGCCGTCAGCGTCGTCCATATCCTCGATGGAGGGCTCGGGGACGTTGGCGTAACGATCTACCAGAGCCCCGGTTGCCGCCTCTTTGAGGAACTGGAGGAAGACCGTTCGATGGGGTACGCCGAGATCCGTCGCGACGGCGTAGGCGGCTCCCAACTCCTGTTTTGCCGACTTCTGGCCATAGTCAGCGGTGAGAGCGAGGACGGGCTCGGCGATTCCTCTCAAGAGGTAGGCAGCCGCGACCGAATCGAGCCCTCCGCTCAGAAGCAGAACTGCACGCTGCATGTTGGTGATGGCCCCCCGTCGGCCCACAGCATAAGCGGTTGACGCAATCCGAGCCAGCGACCTATCATCGCAGTTGGGGAGGCCGCGATGGACACTGTCGCTGTCATTAATCAGAAGGGCGGGGTCGGGAAGACCACCACGACGGTGAACCTGGGAGTAGCGCTCGCCGGACTCGGTAAGAGCGTGCTGCTGGTCGATCTCGATCCACAGGCGAATCTCGGGACACACCTCGGTGTAGATGTCATGGATGGCAAGACCATCTATGACGTTCTCGTCCACGATGTGAAGCTCAAGGACGTCATCAGGGAGACTCCCGAGTCCGGCGTCTCCGTGGTGCCGTCGAATCTCGATCTCTCGGCGGCCGAGATGGAGCTGGTCTCGATGGTCGGCAGGGAGACGCTCCTGCGCGACGCCCTTGAGGTCTTAGACAAGGGGTCACCGGGTCACTACGACGTCGTGCTGCTCGATTGCCCACCCTCCCTGGGCGTGCTGACGATCAACGCGTTGACCGCTTCGCGGCAGGTGCTCGTCCCGCTGCAGGCCGAGTTCTTCGCGTTGCAGGGGATGGCGAAGCTCACGGAGATCATCAGTCTCGTGCAGCGGCGGCTCAACCCGGACGTCGAGCTGACGGGCATCGTCGCGTGTAAGGTCGATCGGCGCACCAAGCTGACGCAGGAGGTCCTGGACGAGGTGCGGCGTTTCTTCGGCGACAGGCTCCTGGAGACCGTGATCCGGCCCAACGTCAAACTCGCCGAAGCGCCCTCGCATGGCCAGAGCGTGTTGTCGTACGCGCCCGACAGCAACGGCGCCGTGGACTACCGCAGGCTCGCGCGCGAGTGGGCCGGTATTCCTCTCGAGACCGATTCGCCCGGCGGAAGTGAGGCGCCGGTGAGTGAAGTGGTTGAGCAGCAGGCCGACGCGGCCGAGTCGTAACCGATGAGGACGCGGGCCGCGGTCGTCCACGAGGTCGCCGGTCCCATTGTCGTTGAGGAGTTGGAACTCTCCGCGCCCCGCGCTGGCGAAGCTCTCGTTCGCATCCTGGCGGCCGGTGTCTGCCACAGTGATTGGCATCTCGTCACGGGGGCGACGAAGCATCCGTTGCCAGTGGTGCTCGGTCACGAGGGCGCCGGCGTTGTGGAAGCGGTCGGCGACGGCGTGACGTCGATCGAGGAGGGCGACCGCGTGGCGCTGAACTGGGCGCCGTATTGCGGAACCTGTGCGCTGTGCAGAAAAGGGAGCCCGGCCCTGTGCCGCGCGTTCGTCGGGCCGCTCTG
>JABSRK010000440.1 GCA_013213915.1 Planctomycetota bacterium | reverse complement strand
AAGCTGGAAGCGGAGTCCGTGACCCGCGAGGACGAGCTCGAAGAGCGGAACGCTGAAGTCAAGGCGTTGAAGAACGCGGAGGCCAAGCTCAAGAGAGAGCTGGAGGCGCTGAGCAAGGGACGAGATGACCTCATCAAAGAGCTGGGGGAGGCGACCGCGGACGCGGCCAGGCTGAAGATCGAGATCCAGCGCCTCATGGATAACCCGAGGGGCGCGGATGCCGCAGCGCTCGCGGCCGCCCGGGACAGGGAAGCTCGGCTCACGAAGAGCTTCAAGGAAGCCGAAGCAACTATCGAGAAATTGACGAACAAGCTGCGTGAATACGAGGAGCAACCCGATGCGACGCAGTCGGCGACGCTGACCATCGAGAACGTATTCAGCTACCCGCTTCGGATCATGAGGCTGAAGTGCTACATCGCGGGTGCCGACAAGCCTGAGGTCAAGGTCTTGCCACCGAAGACCGACATCACGTCAAACACCCGGGGTAAGCCCATTGACCTTCCGAACGGGACCACGAAGGTGACGGTTGTCTACGACCGGTTTGAGGGGGGGGGGAACAATAGGTTCCCGCTACGACCGATCACGAGCCGCCAGTTCGATATCGAACAGTTGCATACGACAATCAAGATCAAGTAGGGGCTACTTGTCTTCTTCCTCGTCGACGTCGTCGGCGATCTTCTTGCGCGTCCACGATGTGCGGTTGTACTTCCACCAGCCGAACCAACGGCGGACCGCCTTCTCGCGTTCTTCCGGGGTGGCGGCGGCCATGCTCTGCATGCGCATCTTTGCCTTACCCGGGGCATAGCCGAAAGACTCACCGGTGATCTCGCGCATCACGAGGATGCACTTGTGGGCGGCCATGATGTCGCTTTCGTTCTCGCGATGGTCGCGCTCGACCAGCTCGTTGAGCAGAAATGGAATCGCCATCTTCTGGGACTGCTTCAGTGCGTCCTGGACCTTGAAGTAGTCGGGGCCGGAGGTCCCTTCATCGATCAGCGTACGGACGTTGCCTTCGATGATCGCCCCCTGCTCGCCTGACGTTCCTGGCACCGCGTTTTGCACCGCAGCAGGTGCTTCGACGGGTCCCTTGCTGCCCTTGCGTGCGCCCGTTTCACGCCTCTCCCGGGTCTCGACTCCCAGTCCCCTGAGTCGCTTCTGGTCGCCTGTGGAGGCGATCGTCTCCTGCATCCACCTCAACGAGACCTTCTTCACGCCCCACGCATCCTGACTGACGCTGTCTGAAGCGGTCATGCCATCTTTGAGCGCAAGCGCGACGTCCAGCATGAGGAGGTCCTTGCTGTTCTCGTCTTTGCAGGAGATGCGCATGCTGGCGCTCTTGGTATCCACTTGCTTGGACTTCCAGACCCCTTTCTCGCCAGCCTCCAGCTGGGGAACCATGTGCTTCTTGAGTATCTCGACGAGGAACGGATCGAGCAATTCGCTGACGACCAGCTCTCTCAACTCAGCTTGGCGCCCCTCACTACCACCGTGGTATTTCTCCCCGCCGTTCCTGAGCCGGAGGTCGGCGGTCTTGAAGTAGGCGTCGAACAGGAACAACTCCTTGATGGTCTCCCGATCGCCGTTCGCCATGGCCGTGACGAAGACGCGAGTCACCGCCGGTGGTTGCCTGCTGACCTCTTCCGAGTCGATCTCTGGACCGAAATTTGTTCTCTCGTAGTTCGTCGGGAGCCCGCTGCGACCGCGCGACCGCGTGCTGATATTCGAGAGGTCGTCCTGCGACGACGATCCGTCGTTTGAGTTTGCCGCGAGCGCGATGACCCCTGCGATGAGGAGCAGCGCGACGCTGCAGGCGACGACGAGCTTGACGGCGGTCTTCTGGTCCTGGCGGTCGCGCGATCGCAGTCCCTGGCGCTCGGAGGAGGTGTGCCCGACGGCGAACCCCCGATTACACTTCTTGCACTTGAGCGTGCCCTGCAAATCAGCACGCAACTTATATTGGGCCATGCAGTTGGGGCAATTCACGGTGCGGGTTGCGGAAGACGTGCTCATGGTCTCTCTGTCCTCAAGAACCTCCCTGCAGGGGGAGTCACAGAACTCAAGTTGAGTCTGAACGGGGCCACATTATAGGCATCCCGGGGGGTGAGGGTCAATGCGACCAGCGTCCCGTATCGGAGCCTAAGATTTTTCATGACAACGGCTTATGGCTTGCGGTGTTGAAGTGTCCCCATGAGGCGACATGCTCCTTGGCCCGTGTCCCCGAAAGTAGACAGATCCAGTGAGGTTTTTCGGTGGAACTCGGCCGCACGAGAAGCGCAACCCCCGGGGTTACACTACCTAACGAACGGACGGCCTCAGAGCATCACCGGTTCGGTACGCGGGATGCTTCAGGAACTGCTGGAGAGAGCCCGGCTGGCCCTCTCCAGACGATCGGGAGATTCAGATGCACCTGCGAGCCCTGCTGACAGTTCTTGTGTTCGCCGCCCTTCTCCTTCCAGAGCTGACCGCGCAGAGAGGCCGGGGAAGTAACGACCGTGGCAGCACCGTGCGTCCAGCGACGCGGACGTCTCCACGTCCCTCGCGCCCCTCGGTGACACGTCCCTCGCGTCCTTCGGTGACACGTCCCTCGGTGACACGTCCCTCGCGTCCCTCGGTGATGCGCCCTTCGCGTCCTTCGGTGACACGCCCCTCGCGTCCTTCGACACCGCGCAGCACACCGAGACCATCGTACCGGCCTCCGAGCCGGCCAAGTTACGGGCGCCCCAGTACACCGCGAACCAGCCCGA
>JABSRK010000044.1 GCA_013213915.1 Planctomycetota bacterium | reverse complement strand
CATGAGCGGCATGCTGGACGACGTGAGGGCCTATCCGTTCGGACTCACGGCGACCGACGTGACGCTGGTGATGGGCAACGCGACCCTGGGTACGGGGTTCCAGACCAACCAGCCGGGCGCCAGCCTGGACGTGAACGGGTTCTCGGCCTCGTTTGCGAGTGCCGGCCGTGTCACGGTCGCGCAAGGGGCTGCCTTCACGCTGAACCTGTCCACCACGCTGGGGGGATTCCCGTGGGAACTCGCCTCGGTCAATGTCCCCGCCATTCCGAACGGGCTCGTCCTCGACCCGGCGAACCGGGTGAACGTCCCGATCGGATCGCCGTCGACGAACCTGGCGAACGGGTTCTTCTCCACCCCGTGGGGGGCGCCCCTGTCCCTGCCCGGGTTTCCGCCCACGGGGTATGCGCTCTCGGCGTCACCCACGTTCATCGCCCCCACGATGCCGCTGCTGGTCACGCTGCAGTTTGGGATGATGGATCCGTCGTCGGCCGCGGGTTTTGCGGTTTCCGGGGCCGTAGAAGTCGATATCCTTTGACGCCCCACTTGCTGTGGAGCGGAGGACTGGGGGCTGGCCGGTCTCTTGAGGCTGGTCAGGCCCCTTCGTAACATGGCCGCTCAAGACCGCCGTGCCGTGGGCCCAGGCCCCGGCGTGCCAAGGAGTTCCGGCGAATGCCGACGATCAACCAGTTGGTCCGCAAGGGCCGCAAGAAGATCCTGAAGAAGAGCAAGTCACCCGTGTTGGATGCCTCGCCGCAGAAGCGGGGGGTGTGCCAGCAGGTGAAGACGCAGACGCCCAAGAAGCCGAACTCGGCGCTGCGGAAGATTGCCCGGGTGCGCCTGTCGAACGGCAAGGAGACGACCGCGTACATCCCGGGTGAGGGGCACAACCTGCAGGAGCACTCGATCGTGCTCTTGCGTGGCGGCCGTGTGCGTGACCTGCCGGGCGTTCGTTACCACGTCGTCCGCGGCACCCTCGACGCGTCCGGAGTGGACGATCGTCGCCGCAGCCGGTCCAAGTACGGCACCAAGCGTCCGAAGGGTTAACCATGCCGCGCAAGTACGACTCTACTGAGCGCTTCTTGAAGCCTGACCCGAGGTACGACTCCAGGTTGGTGAGCAAGTTCATCAACAGCTTGATGCACAGCGGCAAGAAGAACGCTGCCCGCAAGCTCTTCTACGAGTGCATGGACATCATCGCCAAGAAGGCGTCCGGCGACGATCCCATCGAGGTGTTCAACCAGGCGATCAACAACATCAAGCCGGTGGTCGAAGTGCGTTCGAAGCGCGTCGGCGGCGCCACCTATCAGGTCCCCATTGAGGTCAAGCGCGCGCGTCAGCAGAACCTGGCCTTCCGTTGGCTCCTCGAGATCACGCGCGGCCGCAAGGGCCGCCCCATGGCGGAGTGCCTCGCCGACGAACTGCTCCAGGCGTACAACCGCGAAGGCGCGACCATCACCAAGCGTGAGAACACGCATAAGATGGCTGACGCCAACAAGATGAACGCCCACTTCGCCTGGTAGGACCCCAGACACGCGGCGCCGACGATCCCTCGGGGATTGCCGGCGTCTTTTCGTGGCTCCGGATCGTGGCCAAGTACAACCTCGACAAGATCCGCAACATCGGGATCATCGCTCACATCGACGCTGGGAAGACCACGGTTACCGAGCGGGTGCTCTTCTACACGGGGAAGGAGCACCGCATGGGGGAGGTCCACGAGGGCACCGCCACCATGGATTACATGGAGGAGGAGCAGGAGCGGGGCATCACCATCACCTCGGCGGCCACCAGCACCCAGTGGCGTGACATGACGATCAACATCATCGACACGCCGGGGCACGTGGACTTCACGGCGGAGGTCGAGCGCAGCCTGCGGGTTCTGGACGGCGCGGTCGGCGTCTTCTGCGGCGTCGCCGGAGTGGAGGCGCAATCCGAGACGGTGTGGCGCCAGGCCAGCAAGTACCAGGTCCCTCGACTGGCGTTCGTGAACAAGATGGACCGGATCGGCGCCGATTATTTTCGCGCCATTGCGTCCATGGCGGAGCGACTCCCCGGTTGCAATCCTGTTCCCATCATCCTCCCCATTGGCGCGGAGAAGGACTACAGGGGCGTCCTCGACATCGTGAAGATGCAGGCGATCTTCTACGACGACCAATCCCAGGGCGCGGACTACCGGATCGAAGCGATCCCTGAGGAGCTCGTGCCGCTCGCCGAAGAATGGCGCGCCAAGCTGGAGGAGACGCTCGCCGAGACGTCTGACGCGCTCACCGAGAAGTTCATCAACGAGGACGAGATCACGTTCGAAGAGATCGTATCGGCGCTGCGACAGGCGACCATCGATCGCAAGGTCACGCCAGTTTTTTGCGGCAGCGCGCTCAAAAACAAGGGCGTACAGAGGCTGCTGGACGGGGTCACGGCCTTCCTGCCTTCGCCGCGGGAGGTCACGCCGCCCACCGCCTTGGACCTGCGCAGCAAGGGTGCCAAGGAGATCGTCCTCGAGCCCGATCCGGACAAGCCGTTCGTGGGGCTGGCGTTCAAGACCATTGCCGACAAGCACGGTGACCTGACGTTCATGCGGATCTACCAGGGGACGCTCACCCCGAGCATGCAGCTGCACAACGCGCGTACGAACAAGCCCGAACGGGTCGGCCACGTCTACGTGATGCACGCGGCCTCCCGCGAGACCGTAAAGGAGGCGAAGGCCGGGATGATCGTCGCCGTCGTCGGCCTCAAGAACGCCGCGACGGGCGATACGCTGTGCGAGAAGGGCCAGCTGGTCTCGCTCGAGCCGCCGACGTTTCCGGAGACGGTTATCTCGATGCGTATTGAGCCGAAGACGAACGACGACCGCGGGAAGATCGCGGACGTCCTCGAGCGGATCTCCAAGGAGGATCCGACCTTCCGCTACACCATCGACGAAGAGACGGGGGAGATGCTGATCTACGGGATGGGGGAACTCCACCTCGAGGTCGTCACACACAGGATGCTGCGTGACTTCGGCGTCAACGCGAATATCGGGAAGCCGCGGGTCGCGTATCGCCAGCGTCTCAAGGGCGTGGCGAAGGCTCGGCAGACTTTCGAGCGGCAGATGGGCGGGAAGAGCCACTACGCGGAGGTCGAGGTCGAGGTCGAGCCCGTGCCGGGGCAGGGGTTCGTTTATGAGGACCGTTCGGTGGGGACCATCCCCAAGGTATTCCTCCCGTCCGTGCAGTCGGGCTGCGAGGGCGCGATGACCGCCGGGATCGGCCACGGCTTCGAACTCATCGACACCAAGGTCACCGTGCTCGGCGGCGCCTTCCGGGACGAGGACTCCACTGAACTCGCGTTCTCCGTCTGCGCGACCCAGGCGGTGGAAGCGGCGGCAGAGATGTCGGGGGTCTCGATCCTCGAGCCGATCATGCGGCTGGAGGTGACGACGCCGCCGGAGCACCTCTCCGCGATCATCGGCGACCTGAACAAGCGTCGCGCCCAGGTGGCGTCCATCGAGACCACCGAGGTCCCCAACGTCATCCACGCCGACGTTCCCCTCGGCGAGGTCTTCGGCTACGCCTCCGTCGTCCGTGGCCTCTCCCAGGGCCGCGGCGCGTACTCCATGGAGCCGAAGGAGTACGCGCCGGTTCCCGACGAGATGGTGGAGAAGATCGCCTGGTTCTGATCCCTCTTGCCGGCGACCTCCCGAAGGGCCGGGTCTCCTGGAAACCCGCCCCAAAACCGTAATTCCAGCACGAATGCGCGTAGGTCCGCTGCTCGTAGGGGTTTTTGCTGTGCCGGAGGGTTGAAGGTGGCTCCGGATATGCCAAAGTTTCGGACTTCCAGAGGCTGTCCGAGAGCGATCTTGGCAGTCGGCACCCCCGGCGCTCCGCCTTGGCGAGGCGCTCGGTGGCGGGTTCTCTCAGGAACCTGCCCGAGTACGGGAAAGGCCAGCGCAAGCCCCGGACCTTCGGCCATGGGTCGTTGAGCGGGGTCTCACGTTTGGCGGTGTTTGGACCGCTATCGGAATCGAGTGAGCGAGCATGGCTCAAGAGCACATCAAGATTCGCCTGGAGTCGTACGACCACGAGGCGTTGGACATCTCGGCGCAGGAGATCGTCGACGTCGCGCGGCGTTCTGAGGCCCAGGTCATGGGTCCGGTTCCGTTGCCGACGCGCATCGAGCGGTTCACGATCCTGCGCGGTCCCCACGTCGACAAGAAATCGCGCGAACAATTCGAGATCCGGACGCACAAGCGTCTGATCTACCTCAGCCAGCCGACGAAAAAGACCGTCGACCTGCTGAGCAAGCTGAATCTTCCGGCCGGAGTTGAGATCAAGATCAAGGCCTGACCGGAGAGCCCCGCGAACTCGTCGCGGGGTTTCTTGTCGGGCCGGGTTTGGAGTGACCGATGGGCCATTTCATCCTGGGACGTAAGGGTCGCATGACCCAGGTGTTCACTGAAGAGGGCGGCTGCATTCCCGTGACGATCCTCGAGGCGGGCCCCTGCATGGTGACGCTGGTTAAGACCGCGGACTCGGACGGCTACAACGCCGTCCAACTCGCGTATGAACCGGTGCGTGAGAAGGTTCTCACGAAGCCAGTCATCGGCCACCTCAAGAAGGCGGGTGTGGGTCCGCATCGCTTCTTGCGCGAGCACCGTATGGACGGGGCGCCGGAGGCTGAGGTCGGTTCTGAGATCACATGCTCGGTGTTCGAAAAGGGCGCCCTCGTCGATGTGGTCGGGACCGTCAAAGGGCGCGGTACAGCTGGCGTGATAAAGCGCTACGGCTTCGCCCGCCGGCCCCAAACCCACGGTCACATGCAGACGCGCCGCCCCGGCTCGATCGGCATGCACTCTGATCCGTCCCGCGTGTTCAAGGGTAAGCGGATGGCTGGCCATTACGGCGCCAACCGCCACACCGTCAAGAACCTGGAGGTCGTCGGCATCGACGCCGAGCGCAACCTGCTGCTCGTGCGTGGTCCGGTTCCGGGTCCCCGGGGTGGCTTTATCATGATCCAGACGGCGAAGACCGGGCAGGCGAAGGTCTAAGGGCGAGCGATGGAAATCCCTCATTGGAAGAACGGTACGACGGGGAGCACAGAGGTCGATCCCTCGTTCCTCGGTGAGAAGCTGATGCCTCGCACCTTGCACGCCGCCGTGGTCATGTATCAGGCGAACAAGCGCACCGGGACGCACAAGACGAAGACCCGCGGCGAGATCTCTCGGTCGAAGAAGGCGATCTTCCGTCAGAAGGGTCTCGGTAAAGCCCGCGTGCGCCACCCGCAGGTCTCCCAGTGTCGCGGTGGTGGGGTCGCCCATGGCCCGCGGCCTCGCGACTACTCGTACGCGATGCCCAGGAAGGCGCGTCGCGCCGCCCTTCGTTCCGCTCTGCTCTCCAAGTTTCGCGATGGTCAGGTCGTCCTGGCCGAAGGACTCGAGTTCGGTGCGCCCAAGACCAAGGAGCTCGCGAGTGTGCTCGGGTTATTGGGGGCGCAGGGTTCTTGCCTGATCGTGGACGGCGCCCCGGCGAAGAACCTGGTGCTCTCTGCACGGAATATCCCGCGGGTGAAGGTCTCGTCGGCTCAGGATCTCAATGCGCTGGACGTCATCCAGCATCGCCATCTGCTGGTCACCCAGGCTGGGCTCGATGCCATGAAGGAGGTGCACGGTGGTTAACGCAGCGTCCTACGACGTGGTGAAGCGTCCCCTGCTCACCGAGAAGAACATGCACCGAGCCGAGGTTCGCAACGAGTACACATTCGAGGTGGCGCTCGGTGCGAACAAGATCCAGATTCGCACGGCGCTCGAGGACATCTATGACGTCAAGATCGTTCGCGTGAACACGTCGACGAAGACGGGTCTCACGCGCCGGTTTGGCTGGAACTGGTCGAAGGACTCCAGCACCAAGAAGGCGATGGTGAAGCTCGCCGAGGGCTACAAGTTCGACCTCCTGTAGGGGAGGTGGAGATACGGTCATGGCCATTCGCAGATTCAAACCGACTTCCCCGGGGCGCCGCCGTGGTTCGGTGCTGATCTTCAAAGAGGAGATCACCCGGACCAAGCCGGAGAAGTCTCTGGTCGAGCCGATCAAGCGGACCGGCGGGCGCAACAACAAGGGTCGGATGACGGCTCGCCACCGCGGTGGTGGTGCCAAGCGTGCGTACCGCAAGATCGACTGGAAGCGCAACAAGGACAACGTCCCCGCCAAGGTGTTCAGCATCGAGTACGACCCCAACAGGTCGTCGAACATCGCGTTGCTGCACTACGCAGATGGCGACAAGCGCTACATCCTCGCGCCAGACGGGCTTCGCCCGGGCATGGAGGTGGTCTCCGGTTCGAACGTCGAGCCGACCGTCGGTAACGCCATGCCGCTCTCGGAGGTTCCTCTCGGCATGGAGATCCATAACGTCGAGATCAAGCCTGGCCGTGGCGGCCAGATGGTGCGCTCGGCGGGCATGAGTGCGCGCATGATGGCGAAGGATGGTCAGTATGCAACGCTGCTCCTCCCGTCCGGGGAGATGCGCCGCGTGCTGCTGACCTGCCGGGCGACCCTCGGCACCGTGGGTAACTCCGACCATCAGCACGTTCGTATGGGGAAGGCCGGTCGCAACCGGCACCTGGGTAAGCGCCCACATGTCCGTGGTTCGGCCATGAACCCGATCGCGCACCCCATGGGTGGTGGTGAGGGCCGTCGCGCTGGCGGTCGCCACCCGACGAGTCCCTGGGGCAAGCCTGCCAAGGGCGGCCGGACACGCCGCAAGAAGAATCCGACGAACAAGTTCATCGTCCGCAGACGGAAGAAGAGGAAGTCTGGATGAGTCGCTCGACAAAGAAGGGTCCCTACGTCGACGAGAAGCTGCTCAAGAAGACGGTTCGCCAGAAGGAGCAGGGGTCGAACGATGGCATCAAGACGTGGGCGCGCTCCTGCACGATCATTCCCGACTTCGTCGGGCACACGTATCTCGTGCACAACGGCAAGCAGTTCCTGCGCGTCTTCGTGACCGAAGAGATGGTCGGGCACAAGCTCGGTGAATTTGCGCCGACCCGCAACTATCGCGGGCACGGTTCGGACAGGCGGAGATAAGCGCTCGCAAGAGGCACAGTCATGGCTGAAGAGAAGAGCGAATTCAGAGCGATCCATCGCTACGCGCCGATGAGCGCGCGCAAGGCGCGGCCTGTGGCCGCGTTGGTGCGCGGTCTCGGCGTGAATGCGGCGATGGAGGAGCTCGAGTACGTGCACCGTCGCGCCGCACCGATGGTGCTCAAGGTGCTTCGCTCCGCCGTCGCAAATGCGGGCCAGGTGGGCGGTGTCGAAGCTGGCCAGCTCTACGTGAAGGCCGCCGCTGTCAACGAGGGCCCGCTCAAGCAGGGGCGTCTCCGTTGGCGTCCGGCGCCCATGGGCCGCGCGCAGCCGATCCGCAAGCGTACGTGTCATATCGAGGTCGTTCTCGGTGTCCGCGACGTGCCGAAGAAGAGCCGCAGGAAGCCGACTGAGGCGCCAGCGGAACAGCCAGCTCCGGTAGCGGCTAGCGAGCCCGCCGACTCGGGTGGCGACGAGAGCGAGGGTAAGGAGTAGACATGGGGCAGAAGATCCATCCTCTTGGCTTCCGCATCGGCGTTCGCGAACGCTGGCGGTCCCGCTGGAACGCGTCGAAGAAGGACCTCCCTGGTCTCCTGAAGGAGGACTTCGAGCTGAGGAAGTACATCAAGAACAACTACTTCTACGCGGGCATCCCGAAGATTGAGATCGAGCGCACGACGGACGTCGTTACGTTGATCATTCACACCGCGCGTCCGGGCATCTTGATCGGGCGCAAGGGGAAGAAGCTCGAGGAGATCCAGACGGATCTCCAGAGAATCGTCAACAACAAGGACAAGACGATTCGGGTGCAGATCGCCGAGATCAACCGCCCCGAACTGGACGGTCAGCTCGTGGCCGAGAGCGTGCGCGAGCAACTGGAGAAGCGTCAGGCCTTCCGCCGTGTCATCAAGAAGACGCTGCAGACGACCATGAACGCCGGCGCTCAGGGCATCAAGGTGATGCTCGCCGGACGCCTCGGAGGCTCCGAGATGTCCCGCCGGGAGCACAAGAGCGAGGGGTCGATTCCCCTGCAGACGTTGGATGCGGATGTGAGCTACGGCTTCACCGAGGCGAAGATGTCGACCGGGCACATCGGTGTCAAGTGCTGGATCTATCGCGGCAAGTATGGCGAGTCGAGTCGCCTGGGTGGCGGGACGGGCGAGCTGCGCCCGCGTCGCACGCGCCGGACGCGGTTCGACGGATCTTGAGTTAGGAGACCCGAGTCATGGCGATGATGCCCAAGAGGGTCAAGTACCGGAAGAAGCAGCGCGGACGCATCAAGGGCGAGGCCCAGCGCGGTAACGCCGTTGCGTTCGGTGAGTACGGGCTGCAATGTCTGGACCAGGGCCGCATCTCCGCTCGCCAGCTCGAGGCGGGACGTATTGGTTCGAGCCACTATCTGAAGGGCGAGGGGCGGATCTGGATCCGTGTCTTTCCACACAAGTCGCTGACCTCGACCCCGGCCGAGACCCGCATGGGTAAGGGCAAGGGCGAGATTGACCATTGGTGCGCCGTGGTGAAGCCCGGGACCATCCTCTACGAGATCGGAGGGGTTTCCGAAGAGGCCGCGAAGACGGCGTTGTTGCGGACGGCCCACAAGCTGCCGTTGAGGTGCCGGTTCGTGAAGCGCCGGCCCAAGGTGTAGGCGCAGGATGTCGAGGCCCGAGCGATGAAGATCGAAGAAGTGAAGGCGCTGGATGACGGGGACCTCCAGGTCCAGCTCGACAGGTGTCGCAAGGAGCTCTTCACCCTGCGGGTGAAGACTGCGACCGAGAGCATCGACAATCCCCGTGAGATCCGGAGTCTCCGGCACGATGTCGCGCGCCTGCTGACCGAGCGTCGTCAGCGGGAGATCGAGGGGAACCAGTCATGAGCAACGAGGCCAACAGGAAAGCGCGCCGGACCGTGGTCGGTGTGGTGACGAGCGACAAGGGCGACAAGAGCATCACCGTGCAGGTGGATCGCGTAGTCCAGCACCCGCGGTTCAAGAAGTACGTCCGCCGCCAGTCCAAGTACCACGCGCATGACGAGAACAACGATGCGCACGTGGGCGATCGCGTGGCGATTACCGAGTGCCGCCCGTTGAGCAAGAACAAGAGTTTCCGTCTGACCGAGGTCCTGGAGCGCTCGCGCCTCCGGGATGCCGGAACCGTCGGCGACGAAAAGGCGGAGGGCTGACCGATGATCCAGATGCAGACGCGACTCCGGGTTGCCGACAATACCGGCGCCAAGGATGTCCAGTGCATCAAGGTGCTCGGCGGTTCAAAGCGTCGGTACGCGTCCATCGGCGACATCATCGTGGGTTCCGTCAAGAAGGCGATCCCGGGTGGCGCCGTGAAACAAGGTGACGTCGTGAAGGGCGTCATCGTTCGAACGAAGAAACCCGTCCGCCGCGAAGACGGGAGCTACGTGCGTTTCGACAGCAACGCCATCGTGCTCCTCGACGCCAACGGCGAACCGCGCGGGACCCGGATCTTCGGTGCCGTCGCTCGCGAGCTGCGCGCCAAGAACTTCATGAAGATCGTGTCCCTCGCGTCGGAGGTGATCTGATGAGCCTCACACGCATCAAGGCCAACGACGACGTCCTCGTCATCCGTGGCAAGGACAAGGGGAAGCGCGGACGCGTGTTGCGTGTGCTACGTGCGAAGAACCGGGTCGTGGTGGAAGGGGTGAACATCATCGTCCGCCACTTGAAGCGGAATCCGCAAAATCCACAGGCCGGTGGTCGCCAGGAGCGATCCGCGCCGATCCACATTTCGAACGTGATGCCGTGGTCGGACGCTGACGGGAAGGCGGTCCGCGTCCACTCGGACGGGGCCGGGCGGGAGAAGCACCGCGTCTCGTCCACAGGGAAGGTGTTGTCCGCTGCGGGCAAGGCGAAGGAAAAGAAGGCCCAGCGTCGGAAGACGAAAGCCAAGAAGGACGACGAGTAGGTGCTGAACGATGAGTGATGCAGCGACGGTCAAAGCCGAGACCCCACGTCTTCTCGAGAAGTACGTGAAGGACATCCGGGGTTCACTGAAGGAGAAGTTCACACTGGCGAACGTCAACCAGATCCCGTGTTTGCTGAAGATCGTGGTGAACATGGGGGTCGGCGAGGCGGTCGAGAACAAGAAGCGTCTCGACGCGGCGATGGAGGACATGGCCATCATCACCGGGCAGCGACCCAAGCTGTGCCGCGCGAAGCGTTCCGTCGCGGGCTTCAAGCTCCGCGAGGAGATGCCGATTGGCTGCAAGGTCACCATTCGTGGCTGCCGGATGTGGGAGTTCCTGGACCGTCTGATCTCTGTGGCGATCCCTCGTATTCGTGACTTCCGAGGCATCAAGCCGAATTCGTTCGATGGTCGCGGCAATTTCTCGATGGGGCTGGCGGAGCAGGTGGTCTTTCCAGAGATCAACCTGGACAAGGTCGAGTGGGTCCAGGGCATGGACATCACGATGGTCATCAGCGGGGGTAGCGACGAGATGTCGCTCGAGTTGCTGACCCAGGTCGGGATGCCGTTCAAGAGGGACTGATCGTGGCAACGAAGGCGCAATACAACAAAACGTTCAGCAAGAAGCCGAAGTTCGCGGTTCGTCTCCGTCGACGTTGCACTCTGTGCGGCCGGCCGCGTGCCGTTTACCGCAAGTTCGGCGTCTGCCGCATTTGCTTCCGCCACCTCGCCCATCGCGGTGAGATCCCCGGTGTTCGCAAGGCGAGTTGGTAGGGGAGTGACACGATGAGCATGACCGATCCCATCGCTGACCTGCTGACACGGATTCGCAACGCGAACACCATTCGCATGGCGCACTGCGACGTCCCCGCTTCCCGTATGAAGCGCGGTATTGTGGATGTGCTGAAGCAGCAAGGCTACATCCGGGACTACCGTGTTATCGAGGACGGTGTCCAGGGCAGCATCCGGGTCTACCTCAAGTACGGCCCCGACGGCGAATTCATCATCAACAGCATTCAGCGGGTCAGTAAGCCGGGCCGGCGTGTCTACACCGGCGTCGAGGCCATCCCCAAGGTCCTCAACGGTCTCGGCATCTCGATCCTCAGCACCAGCAGGGGTGTCCTCAGCGACACCGATGCGCGTACACAGCGTATCGGTGGCGAGGTGCTCGCGGAGGTCTGGTAGGTCATGTCACGCATCGGTAATCAACTAATCAACGTTCCCTCTGGCGTCACCGCCACGGTTACGGGCCACGTGATCAGGGTGAAGGGGCCGAAGGGGGAGTTGGAGCAGTCGTTCGACCCGGACATCAAGGTCGAAGTGGGGGACTCCGCCATCACGGTTGCCCGTCCGTCCGACCAGCGGCACCACCGTGCTTTTCACGGCCTCTACCGCTCGTTGATCAACAACATGGTCACGGGCGTTTCGACGGGCTTCACGCGGGTGTTGGAGATCGAAGGTGTCGGCTACACCGCGAAGGCGGGGGGCGCGAATTTGACCCTCAACGTCGGCTTCAACGCGCCGGTCGAGATGCAAGCGCCCAAGGGCGTCGAGGTCGCGACACCGAAGAACACCGTCATCGAGGTGACGGGGTCCGACAAGCAGAAGGTCGGCCAATTCGCGGCCGAGATCCGGCGGGTTCGCCCTCCAGAGCCCTACAAGGGCAAGGGCATCCGCTATCAGGGTGAACACGTCCGTCGTAAGGCCGGCAAGGCCATTGGCGGAAAGGCGTAACGGACGGGAGCAGGCCCATGGCACAGATGAGCGCAAAGCTGAAGGCGAAGCGCCGGCTACGGCGGAAGCGTCACATCCGCCGGAACGTCAGCGGTACGCAGGCCCGTCCGCGGATGAGCGTCTTTCGTAGCGTCGCCCACATCTACGTTCAGCTTGTGGACGATGAAGCGGGGCACACGCTCTGTTCGGCCAGCACCTTGGAGAAGGACCTCCGGGGGGCGGTCCCGTCCACGGGCAACTGCGGTGCGGCGAAGGCGGTGGGCGAGAAGATCGCCGCACGTGCGGGGGTCGCTGGCGTCAAGAAGGTCGTGTTCGACCGCAATGGATTCAAGTATCACGGCCGGGTCAAAGCCCTGGCCGACGCTGCCCGCGAAGGCGGGATGGAGTTCTGAGATGGCGAGACCTGGCGGAAGGCAAGGCGGACGTGCGCGTGGCGACGGACCTCGCGACGACGGTTTCGTCGAAAACGTCGTCAAGATCAACCGCTGCGCGAAGGTGATGAAGGGTGGACGTCGCTTCTCCTTCTCCGCCCTCGTTGTTGTCGGCGACGGGAGCGGCAAGGTCGGCGTCGGGTTCGGCAAGGCGAACGACGTCCCCACGTCGGTGGAGAAGGGCGTGAAGGAGGCTCGCAAGAACCTCGTCGTGGTCTCCCTCACCGGCCGCACGATTCCCCATGCCGTTACGGCGCGATTCGGCGCAGCCAGGGTCGTCATGCTGCCCGCGCCTCCGGGCACGGGGGTCATCGCGGGCGCGACCATGCGTGCGGTCATCGTGGCCGCGGGTATCCAGGATGTACTCACCAAGTGCCTCGGCTCGGCCAACCCGGTCAACCTTGTGAAGGCGACCATGCAAGGCCTGCTGATGCTCCGAACAAAGGAACAGGTCGAGGCGCTGCGGGGCGTCGAGATCTCCGGATAATCCGGGCAATGGAACGGACCACCAAGTTACGCGAGTAGACCTGCGGGCCTGCGACACACGCGAAGTCGGGTTCAGAACCCGACCGGAAGCGAGCGAACCCATGAATCTCGAAGATCTCAACAACCTGGTGACTCCCCACAAGCGCCGCATGCGTAAGGCACGCGGGCGAAGCGCGGGGAAGGGCAAGACAGCAGGACGTGGCCACAAGGGCCAGAAGTCCCGCTCGGGCTACTCGCGGCGTTTCGGCTACGAGGGCGGTCAGATGCCCTTGTTTCGGCGACTCCCCAAGCGCGGCTTCACGAACGCCCGCTTCAAGGTCGATTACGCGATCGTGAACGTCTCCGCGTTGTGCGTGTTCGATGCCGGCTCCGAGGTCGACCTCGACGCGCTCAAGGGTAAGGGCATGGTTCCGCGTAGAGCAACGCGCTTGAAGATCCTGGCCAAGGGCGAGCTGGACCGTGCGCTCACGGTGAAGGCGCATCGCTTCAGCGCTAAGGCCAAGGAGTTGATCGCGGGTGCGGGCGGCACCGTGGAGGAACTCGCCTGATGTGGGGTGCGATCCAGAACCTGTTCCGGGTTGAGACGATCCGCACCAAGATCTTCATCACCTTGGGCTTGCTGTTCATTGCCCGTATTGGGCTGAATATCCCGCTCCCGGGCGTGAACTACGGGGCGTACAAGGCGTACGTCGAGAGTCAGTCGGGGGTGTCGCAGTTCGTCGGTCTCTTCAACGCGCTGTCAGGCGGCAACATCCAGTCGCCCATGCTGTTCGCGCTCGGTATCTTGCCTTACATCACGAGCTCGATCATCTTCTCGCTGCTGGTGAAGGTGCTCCCGTCGCTCGAGGCCCTGAGCAAGGAGGGCGCGTCCGGCCAGAAGAAGATCAACCAGTATTCGCGCATGCTCACGGTCCCCATCTGTATCTTCCAGGGCAGCGCGATCTGCTACGCGATCTTCCAGCAGATGGCGGCGAACAGCCCCGACATCGTTCCGGGTGGATTTGGCTTCGGATTCGTCGCCACGGCCGTCCTCGGTATGACCGCCGGCACGATCTTCCTCATGTGGCTCGGTGAGCAAATCACCGCCCACGGCATCGGCAACGGCGTCTCGCTGCTGATCGTCGCCGGTATCGTGACCGGCCTCCCGGGCACGTTCGTGAAGATCATCGACAACGCCCAGCAGGACCGTAGCTACATCCTCGTCGCGACGGTCCTGTTGGCGGTGTATTTCGCCATGGTGATCGGCATCGTCTACATGACGAAGGGGCAACGTCGGATTCCGATCCAGCAGGCCAAGCTGATGAAGGGGCGGCGCATGATGGGGGGCTCGCGGCACTACCTGCCGGTGAAGCTCAACATGGCCAACGTCATGCCCGTCATCTTCGCATCAGCGTTGTTGACGTTGCCCGTCACCATCATCTCGTGGGTCTTTGAGGAGCGGTTCAACTTCTACGGAGGTTGGTGGTACGTCACCTTGTTCTCCGGCCTCATCATGTTCTTCTCGTTCTTCTGGACGTCGCTGATGTTCCAGCCCACGGAGATGGCCAACAACCTGAAGGAGTACGGCTCGTTCGTACCGGGCATTCGTCCTGGCAAGAAGACGGCCGAGTTCCTCGAGAAGGTGATGACCCACATCACCCTCGTCGGTTCCGTGTGCTTGACGATGGTGGCGGTGATTCCGCTGCTGATCACGCAGGGTCTGAACCTGTCCTCGATCGTGGCGGGCTTCATGGGCGGCACGGGGATCCTCATTGTCGTGGGTGTCACACTCGACCTGGTGGACCAGCTCAACGCGAGCCTGCTGCAGCGGAACTACGAGGGCTTCATGTCGGCGAGCGCCGCGAAGAAGGGGTCGCGCCGGTGAGCCTGGATCTCGTTTTTCTGGGCCCCCCCGGGGCCGGCAAAGGCACCCAGGCCAAGACCTGTGCCGAGCGGCACGGGCTGTCCCATGTGTCCACCGGTGACCTCTTCCGCCAGAACCTCAAGGAAGAGACTCCGGTGGGGCTCATGGCCAGGGGCTTCATGGACAAGGGGCTCCTCGTTCCCGACGAGGTGGCGTGCCAGATGGTCCGCGAGTGCCTTGAGGGGGAGGGGGACACTGAGGGGTTCATTCTTGACGGGTTTCCGAGGACCATCGCTCAGGCCGAGACCCTCGACGGAGATCTGTCGCGGATGCAGCGTCCGCTGACCGCCGTGGTCTCCTTCGAGATCGCCGACGGGATGCTGACGGAGCGCCTCACGGGCCGGCTCACCTGCAGGGACTGCAGCACGCCCTTCCATGTGGCCTTCAACCCGCCTGAGCAGGAGGGCGTCTGTGACGCCTGCGCTGGAGAGCTCTGCACGCGAGACGACGACACCGAGCAGGCTGTCGGCGCCCGCCTGAGCGAATATCGTGATAAATCGGCACCACTTCTCGATTTTTACGAGACGCGGGGTCTGTTGTGCGGCGTGGACGCCGCACAGCCGGTCGATGGAGTTTCTGCCGCCCTTGAGAGGGCGTTGGAAGACCGATAGTTTGCGGGTTTACAGAAGAAGGTCTTCAAGGTGATCACCTACAAGTCGAAGCGCGAAATTGAACGCATGCGCTCTGCCGGACAGGTGATTGCGAAGGTGTTCGACCTGGTCGGCGACCTCGTCCGTCCGGGCATCACGACTGGTGAGATCGACGCGAAGGTCGAGGAGTTCATTTGCAGCGAGGGCGGCACGCCTTCGTTCAAGGGCTACCACGGCTTTCCGGGCAGCATCTGCGCGTCAGTGAACGACGAGATCGTCCACGGCATCCCGAGCGATCGGGAGCTGGCGGATGGCGACCTGTTCACCATCGACGTGGGGGTGATCATTCGCGGCTACCACGGTGACGCCGCGAGGAGCTTCCCGGTGGGTGCGGTTTCGGCAGATGTGGCCCGGTTGGCGGCGGCGACGGCCGAAGCCCTGAACGATGGCATCCAAGCCTGTCGTCCTGGCAATCGCCTGTCCGACATCGCGCGTGCGGTGGAGGCGCGGGGCCGAGGCGACGGTTACGGGATCGTGAAGCAGTACGTCGGACACGGAATCGGGACAGATCTCCACGAGGAGCCGCAGGTCCCCAACTACGTGAGCGATTCACTGCTGAAGAGTGACCTGGTCCTGAAGCGCGGTCTGGTGATCGCGATCGAGCCGATGTTCAACCTCGGCACGGGGGAGACGAGGACGCTCGATGACGAGTGGACAGTGGTGACCAAGGACGGGAAGTGCTCGGCGCACTTCGAGGACACGGTGGCCATTACGGATGACGGTCCGGAGATCATGACGCGTCCCATCGACCGTCAGGACCTCAGGATCTGGTCAGTGAGCGCGTAAGGCTGACGGACGCGCGAGGTCGGAGAAGCACGATGAAAGTAAAAGCTTCGGTCAGGAGGATCTGCGAAGGCTGCAAGATCGTCCGCCGCCGCGGCGTGCTTCGCGTGATCTGCAAGCTGAACCCCAGGCACAAGCAGCGCCAGGGCTGAGAGCTTAGGAGCTATAGCGCATGCCACGTATCGCCGGTGTAGACGTTCCTCCCAACAAGGCGTGCAACATCGCCTTCCGTTACATCTACGGGATTGGCCCGAAGTTCGCCTCAGCGATCTGCGAGGAGATGGGTCTCGAGCATGG
>JABSRK010000439.1 GCA_013213915.1 Planctomycetota bacterium | reverse complement strand
CAACCGTATGAGCGCCGATTTTCGACGCTGGCCGAAGGACCGGCTGACCGTGGTGCTCTACACCCGTGACGACTACAGCGCGGCCACCGGCGCCCACGGGTGGACCGGCGGCCTGTTCGACGGCAAGATCCGCGTCCCCGTGCGCAACTGGGGTCTGGCGACGAGGGAGATCAGGGCGACCGTCGATCACGAACTCGCCCACTGGTTCATCCGCAAGCTCAATCGTCGCGTCCCTACGTGGCTCAACGAGGGGATGGCCCAGCTCCAGGAAGGAAAGAAATCCGGTGGCGTAACGCGCGCCCGCATCAAGGGCGCCGTCAACTCGGGACGCTACAAGCCGGTCCTGGAGTTGCCGCGCTCCTGGGCGTCCATCAAGAAGCGAGACCAGGTCTCCCTGTACTACGCTCAGGCCCTCCACTTCACCGAGTTCCTGGTCAAGCGCTACGGCTGGTCAGGTCTCGCCGGCCTGCTCGAGGGTTGGGAATCCGGTCAGACGTTCGAGAAGGCGTTCAACAAGGCATTCTCGGCGGAGTTGAAGCTGATCGAACAGGACTGGCTGCGCGGCGTCCGTTGACTCGGCGCGGTCAGTTCACCACGAGCGTCAGCGCTGTCGTCAGCGGTGTCGTGGCCACGATCTCGTACCCTTGCAGGTGCAGGTGGGTCCCGGGTGGGACCCCCGCGGGGATCTGCAGGTTGAACGACATGGACGTGCCCAGCGCATCGGATGGAAGTGTCTGGAACAGGGACGCGAGGGGCGGGGTGAGGGTCGCCAGCAGCAGCGGGTCGTTCGGATCGAGGAGAACCCAGCCCAGTCCGTCCGGGACGATGGGGATGCCGGTGCCCACGGAGAGCGCACCAGCGACGCCGAGTTGGAAGCGCCGCCCGGAGAGTGCGGGACCACGGACGCTGAGGGTGACTGACGAGCCCGCGAGCGGGATGAGGTTGGTCGTATCGAGAGTCAGCCGCGCGTCGTCTCCCATGGACATGGGGACGACGCACATGGCGTCGGTGAACACCCGTCCCGTTGCGATGTTGGTGGTGTAGCCGGCGATGGACTGGGTCTGGTTCCCGACAATGGCGTAGAAGTTGTGGTTCGGGCTCAGCGGATTGAAGAGGTTGTTCCAGCAGAACACGTTGTCGTCACCGCCGATCGTCCACAGCAGATACGGGCGGGTGCCTCCCAGGTACATGTTGAAGGGGTCGTTCGGGTTGTTCAGGGGCGCCGGGACGGTGCCGGCTGGCCACAGGCGCTGCGCGTCAATTCCCACGACGTCGGGGTTGGGCCACGACCCGTAGTAGAAGTTGACGACAACCTGAAGCTCGGGCTGCCGGTAGGCGAAGAGGGCAGACAGGGCGCCGAAGGGTGGCCGGATGATGAACACGTCCCCAGGCGAGAAGCTGACCCAACCGCCGGTCTGCCCCGAGAGCGGGTTCACGATGTTGGTGCCGCCACCGAAGATCGTGAACGACACCATGATCGCGCCGCCCGGCAGCTCGGTATAGGCGTCGACGTCGAGCGAGGTGGATGTGCCGAGGGCCGCCTGCAGCTGGCTCCGCGTCACGACCGTCGTGAGCGAACCCACTCCGGTGAAGCCGACCACGTCACCGGGGGTCGCGATCACCAGTCCGTTGGAGGAGATCGTGGACGAGAGCGAGAACCGGCAGTCGTAGATATCGGGCTGGGTGCGTCCGCTGGTCACGGAGGGGGCCGGTAGGTGGATGGCGTCGATATCGGGCCAGTCGAACGGCAGCCCGTCTCCGTTCGTGTCGCCGAGCAGGACCCCCAGTTGCTGCGCGTTGAACAGGGATCGCATGCCTCCAGCGCCGTCTGAGGAAGCCCAGGCGGTGACCTCGTTGGGGGTGATGCTGGGGTTCCCCGGGAGCTGGATGGAGTTCACGCCGCCGAGCTGAAACAGGTCCAGGGACTGGCAGAGGGTGCCTGCTCCCACCTGGGCTGACACGGTGGCGGAGACGATCCAGAGGGTAAAAAGAACGCGTTGCATGGCCACTCTTCATAGCGTATTCGGGGGTCTGTTAGCACCTCTGGTGGGGTCCCTCGCCCTTGGTAGGATGCTCCCGCCGGTCGCAAGCGACCAGGAGGCAGGCACTTGAACGTTATCGTAGTCGGTGCCGGGGAGGTCGGTTCGCACCTTGCCCGCTTCCTCACGAAGGAGGCCCACGGCGTCACCATCGTCGACCGGGACGCGAAGTCGCTCCGGCGTGCGGCGAGGGTGACGGACGTACAGACCGTGGAGGGCCACGGCTCGTCCTACCCGACCCTGGAAAAGGCGGGCGCCGCGACGGCTGACCTGGTCGTCGCCGTCACTCACGACGACGAGCTCAACATGGTGGCGTGCACGGTGGCCAAGCGCCTCGGCGCGCGGCGCACCGTCGTGCGCGTCCACGCAGCCCAGGATCTTCTGGACAACCAGTTCGTTTACAAGGACATCCTCGGGTTCGACCTCATCATCAGTCCGGAGGAGGTGACGGCTCTCGAGATCTTGCGGATCTGCCGGGGCCAGAACGCGACGCCGGTGGAGAACTACGCCGGCGGGCGGCTGCAGATGCGCCGCCTCGAGATCCTGGACGACTCGCCGGCGGCCGGGGAGTCGTTCAAGGATCTGAAGATAGTCAACAGCGTGCGCGCGACGGGTATCGTCCGCGGAACCGAGGTCGTGATCCCACGCGGGGACACGGTTTTGGAGTCGCGCGACTACGTGATGTTGATCGGCATGCCCGAGGGC
>JABSRK010000438.1 GCA_013213915.1 Planctomycetota bacterium | reverse complement strand
CGTGGCGCGGGGTGTACTGCCCAGACATGAGGCAAGCGCGGCTCGGCGCGCAGTTGGGAGCGTTCGCGTACGCGTCGGTGAACAACATGCCCTCCGCCGCCAACCGATCGATGTGGGGCGTGTCATAGAACTTGCTGCCCATACACGCGAGATCGCGCCAGCCGAGATCGTCCGCATAGAAGAGGACAATGTTCGGCTGCGCCACACCAAGCTGCGCGACCAACACGACGACGGCAAAGGTTCGGATCATGAAGCGTCTCTGCTCAGGCATCGGTCCAGGTGAACAGCCAGTACTTCTTCCCCATTCCGACCTTCTTACCGTCCGCATCTGAGTAAGGGAACACAAAACAGGAGAGCGACGCACCCTTCTGCAGCGGCACGAACGCAATGTCGCGACCGAACCTGAGCCCGAGACGGTCGTGTTCGAGGTGGCCAAAGAACCGCGCTGCCCAACGCCAGAGGGACCGTAGAATCCCCCCATGTCCGCCGACACTTTTCGAGAAGACCTTCACCGCGTCGCCGACTGGGTGGCCGAGTACCGCGAGAACGTCGCATCCCGTCCTGTCCTCTCCAGGACACAACCGGGCGAGATCGCCCGGGCCTTGCCGGACGCGGCGCCGGACGACCCGGAATCCCTCGACACGATCATCCGCGACCTGGACGACATCCTGCTCCCGGGAATCACGCACTGGACCCACCCGCGGTTCTTCGCCTACTTCCCGGCCAACAACTCCGAACCGTCGATCCTCGCCGAGCTGGTGACGGCGGCCATGGGAGCCCAGTGCATGAGCTGGCAGACGTCGCCGTCGGCGACCGAGCTCGAGCACGTGGTGCTCGGGTGGCTCGGGGACCTCCTCGGGCTCCCGGATGGCTTCGAAGGCGTCATCCAGGACACGGCGTCCTCGGCGACCCTCGTCTCGATCCTGATGGCGCGGGAACGCGCGACGGGCGGGAGATTCCGCACGCAAGGTGCCGGTGCCGAGGGGGCGGACAAGCTGCGCGTCTACGCGTCCGAAGAAGCGCACTCTTCCGTGGAGAAGGCCGTGTTTCTCTCGGGCATCGGCTCCGATAACCTGCGGCGCATCCCCGTCACCGATGACCTCGCCATGGATCCCGACGCCCTCGACGACGCCATCCGCGCGGATCGCGACGCCGGGCTCGTCCCCTGCGCCGTCGTGGCCACCGTGGGAACCACCAGCACCCTGGCCGTGGACCCGGTCGAACAGATCGGCCACGTCTGCAAGGAACACGGCGTGTTCCTGCACGTCGACGCCGCCTTCGCAGGCAGCCTGGCGGCGCTGCCCGAGATGCGCTGGCTCATGGACGGAGTGAAGCTGGCGGACAGCTTCGTCATGAACCCCCACAAGTGGATGTACGTGAACTTCGACTGCTCGGCCCACTGGGTACGAGACGTCGAGTTGTTGCTGCAGACGTGCGCCATCGAGCCGGAGTACCTGAAGACCGCCCGCGACGACGACGTCCGCAACTACCGCGACTGGGGCATCCCTCTGGGCCGCCGCTTCCGGGCGCTGAAGCTGTGGTGGGTGCTCCGGAGCTTCGGCGCCGATGGAATCCGCGCGCGCCTGCGCAAGGCGTTGACCCTCGCGGAGGGGCTCGAGGACCGTGTCCGCAACGACCCTGACCTCGAGGTCGTCACCCCGGGGCGGCTCGGGCTCGTCTGCTTTAGACCGGTGCGCGAGGCGCTCGGGCCTGCCATCCTCGATCACGTCAACAACTCAGGCGAGGCCGACATCACCCACACAAAGATCGATGGCCGCTTCACGCTGAGATGGCACACGGCTCAGGGCCTGACCACCGAGGAAGACGTGGACACCGGGTGGGCGGCCCTACGCCGCGCGATCGACGCCGCGTCCCACGAGTAGGAAACCCACGGACGTGACCATGCCGACGGCCCAGCACCCGACGATCATCGCGTACGGGAACAAGCACCCCCAGCGCCGGGAGTTTGACTACGACTGGCTCCACCACCACGGGATGAGCCACACCTCGCGCGGAAGGCCGGAAAAGGCATCCCGATAGAGCCGGATGATGGCCTTCATGGACGGTGGCGGCTCAACGCTCCCGAACTTCGGGCCGCATCGCGCCCCCAGGTAACGTCAGCGGGGCGACGCCTGCAGTTTGCCGATCCGTTGGAACGGACCCGTCGGGAGCGTGAACCGCACGAGGTCGGGGTTCGTCTTGGGCTTCACCGAAGCCCCGGCGCCACCACCTCAGCCATACGCGAGACTGCCGATCGTGACGCTCTCGCCGCAAACGAGGGCGTAGGTCGCCGGGACGCGATCCCCCCTACGAACCACCGACACCCCCATGCGGGAATCGCCAGTCACGGATACACCGACGCTCATCTTTCCGCGACGTGACGCGGCTCGGGCTTTTACGTGAACGCGCTGGTCGAACGTGACCTTCGTCGTCGCACCGGCGCGCACGGCGATCTTCTTGCCGCCGCGTCCTGATCCCCAGATCTGCCACGGGGTCCCGTCCTTCGCAACTCGCTGGACGCGATAGCCGCGCACCTCCCAATCGCCAGCGGGGACCGAACGCACCGCAGCTTCACCCTGCTCGCCGTTCCACACGAGCCGAACCATGACGGTCGCGTCACCGACACCGCCCGCGGGGGCGAGGAGGACGCTCCCCTTGGTGATATTTGACGCGACTGTTCCCTCGTCCCCTGCTGACGGTCGCGCGCCTCGTTCGATGCGCGGACGTGGCGGCGTGTCCGCCCGAAGC
>JABSRK010000437.1 GCA_013213915.1 Planctomycetota bacterium | reverse complement strand
CTGGAACACCATCGGGACGATCAACATTTCCTCCAACGCTTTTCCCGACACCTACCGGCATGAGTATACCTTGAACTCCCCGCAGGATGCCACCGGCATCCGGATCGTCGGTCCCTACGGAGTCGCCATCGACGAGATTGAGGTTTATGTCGTCCCGGAACCGGGCGTTGCCGTCCTGGGATTATCCGGGTTTTTTGCCCTGGCGCTTCTGCGGCGGCGCAAGTAACGCCGAAGGAGAGCTAACCAACTCCAACAATGGGTGCCTGGCCCGTCAGGCAGGTTGAAGACTGCCCATCGGCAATCGGTTTCCGCTGGTGGGGGCTTGCCGTCGCCCTTGCGCTGTTGGCTGGCTGCGATTCCTCCTCAAAGGATTCGGCTGCATCCCCGGCCGTTCCGGATGGTGTTACCCCCGTCGAATCGCCCGGCAAACCGAGCCCTCCGCACGCGTTCTCCGAGGAGAGCCAGTGGGACGCCGAAGAGTACCAGGATCGCACCGCCGAGCAGCTTGCTCGCATCGCCGCCGTCCTCGCGCGCCCGGCGTCGGACTCCTCTTCGCCCGCCAAGCTGGCGGACCTGCTCGCCGAGGGATTTGCCAGCACCGCCCTGCGCCCGCCCATCGAGCGCGCCAGGATTGAATACGATCAGATCGGCACGCGCGTCCAGCAATGGGTATCGAACAGTCCTGCCGCGCCCGAACCGGCCGACGCAGAAACGCTGGGGCAGGCGCTGGAGGCGCTGCGCACGGCCTGGCCCGTGGACGCGAAAGCCCGTCTCGAGTTGAAGCAATTCAGGATCGAGCCGCGAGACGACGAGATCGTTTCGCAGGTGTCCTATCGCGCCTTCGCGCAGGGTGCGGAAAAGGGCGTGCAGCAAACCGCAACCTGGTCGTGCGGTTGGGAGTTCGTTCCCAAGGACGGTCCCCTCCCCCGCCTGCGCTGGCTTCGCCTCGACCGGCTCGAGGAAGTTCACGTCACGCTTACTGGTGGTGAGCCCCTGCTGGCCGACGCCACCGAATCGCTCCTCGGCGAGCTGCCTTGCTACCAGGAACAACTCCGCTACGGAGCGAACCACTGGATCACCCGCTATCCCATGTTGAAACACCGCTTTCATCACGGCCTCGCGATCGGAGACGTCGATGGCGACGGGACCGAGGACCTCTACCTCTGCCAGCCGGAAGGACTTCCCAATCTGCTCTTCGTGCGAGCCCCCGACGGCCGCGTGCGCGAGGTGGGCGCCCAGGCCGGGGTCGCTTGGCTGGATACCTCCCGCAGCGCCCTCCTGGTAGATCTGGATAACGACGGCGACCAGGACCTGGCGCTCTTGACCCTCGTGGCCCTCGTCATTTTCGAGAATACCGGCGCGGACGAAGGGGCGCGCTTCGAACAACGCGGGCTCTTTCCCCGCCAGGGTCGTCTCACCTCCCTCTGTGCCGCCGACTACGATCAAGACGGCCTGGTGGATCTCTACCTCTGCGGATACTCCGGCCCGGTCGAAAGAGGGAGACTGTCCGATCCGGTCCCCATGCACAACGCCCTCAACGGAGGCCAAAACGCTCTCTACCGGAACCAGGGTGCCCTGCGCTTCGAAGACGTCACCGCAAAGGTCGGCCTTGAGGTGAACAGCACGCGCTGGTCCTTCGCCGCCTCCTGGGAGGACTACGACAACGACGGCGACATGGATCTCTACGTGGCGAACGACTACGGACGCAACAGCCTCTACCGGCAGGATCGAAACGAGGACGGAGCGATCTTTTTCAAGGATGTGGCCGGGGAAGCAGGAGTCGAGGACATGTCCTTCGGCATGGGCGTGAGTTGGGGCGACCCCGATCGCAACGGCTGGTTCGACGTCCACATCAGCAACATGTGGTCCGCCGCGGGACTCCGCACCACCTACCAGCGGAACTTCAAGCGGCACGTAGCCAACGTCGATGACGCGCACGTCGAGGCCTATCGCTATCTCGCGGTCGGAAACTCGCTCTTCCAGAACCGGGGCGACGGCAAGTTTGACTACGTGAGCCACGAGGCCGGCGTGCTCCGCGGCCTGTGGTCCTGGTCGTGTAATTTCGCCGACCTGAACAACGACGGCTGGGAGGACCTGCTGGTCGCGAACGGGTTCCTCTCCGGCCCGGCCCAGACCAAGGACTTGTGAAGTTTTTTCTGGCGGCAGGTCGTGTCGCACGCTCCGGTTCTAGCTGAAGACCACGCCGAGCACGGTGCGGCCTACTCGCAGGGATACAAGGTCCTGCACGAGCAGGTCGATAGCGGTGTCTCGTGGAGCGGCAACGAACGCAACGTGGCCTTCCTCAATCTGGGCGCCTCCGCCAAGGACAACGGGCCCCGCTTCGCGGACGCCTCCTCCGCATTCGGATTCGATTTTGCAGACGATGCGCGCGGCATCTCCTCGATTGATTGGGATTTCGATGGCGACTTGGACCTTTTCGTCACCAACCGCACCGCGCCACGGCTCCGCTTTCTGCAGAACAACTCCGATGGCCGCGGGCAATTCCTCGTCCTCAAGTTGATCGGCACCGAGGGCAATCGCGATGCCATCGGAGCCCGGGCCGAGGTGACCCTGCGAAAAGACGACGGCGAAGTTACCCTCCTGCGCACGGTGTATGCCGGGAACGGATTTGTGAGCCAATCGAGCAAATGGCTCCACTTCGGCCTCGACCAGGGCGCCTCGCTGGAAAAGGTGGCGGTTCGCTGGCCAGGCGGTGAGCGCTAAATCTTTTCCAACCTCGAATCCAATCACCACTTCGTGCTCAAGGAAGGCAGCGGAAAG
>JABSRK010000436.1 GCA_013213915.1 Planctomycetota bacterium | reverse complement strand
CCTTGCGTCCGTCGTCGAGGACGACGTTCAGGATCTCCTTGTGGCCGATGGCGGAGTCTGCCGCCGCCACCGCTTCTTCGCCGCAGAGTTGGACGAGGACCTTCCGGGCGTAGCTGAGGACGGCCTCCTTGTCGGTGTCCTTCCGGTAGATCGGGACGATGGCGCAGACCACGGGGGCGATCTTCGGGGGCAGGACGAGTCCGTCGTCGTCCGAATGGGTCATGATGACAGCGCCGATGAGTCGTGTGCTGACGCCCCAAGACGTCGTCCACGCCTGCTCCTGCTTCTGGTCACGGGTCTGGTAGGAGATGTCGAACGCCTTGGCGAAGTTCTGGCCCAGGTTGTGGCTGGTGCCGGCCTGCAGGGCCTTGCCGTCCTGCATCATCGCCTCGATGCAATAGGTGCGGTCGGCGCCCGCGAAGCGTTCGCGCTCGGTCTTCTCTCCCTTGAGCACGGGGATCGCCAGGACGTTCTCGGCGCACTCGGCGTACACCTCGAGCATGCGCTTCGTCTCCTCCTCGCACTCCTCCGCGGTCTCGTGGGCCGTGTGTCCCTCCTGCCAGAGGAACTCCATGGTGCGCAGAAACAGACGTGTCCGCATCTCCCACCGGACGACGTTCGCCCACTGGTTGATCAGGATCGGCAGGTCGCGCCAGCTCTGGACCCAGTTGGCGTACATGTGGCCGATGATCGTCTCGGACGTCGGGCGCACGATGAGCGGCTCTTCCAGCTGTCCCTTTGGGCGCAGCCCTCCTTCACCGTCGTTCTCCAGACCCGAGTGGGTCACGACGGCGCACTCCATGGCGAACCCCTCGACGTGAGCCGCCTCCTTGGCGAGGAAGCTCTGGGGGATGAACAGCGGGAAGTACGCGTTGACGTGGCCGGTCGCCTTGAAGCGCCGGTCGAGGGCGTCCTTTATCAACTCCCATATGCCGTACCCGTGCGGCCTGATGACCATGCACCCGCGCACCGGCGAGTGATCCGCCAGCTCGCCCGCCTTGATGACGTCCAGGTACCACTGGGGATAGTCCTGCTCGCGGGTGGTGATGTTCTTCGCCATGATCTCGCTCGAAGTGCCCCGTCGCCGGCGGATTGTGGCACTTCGGCGGAGTCACGCAAAGGGGCCGTGATCCCGTACGCTTGGGCGACCGCGGGTCCAGGTCAGCGGTTGCTTGACGTTTTCGACCTTCGCGCCGATTGACGACACCCCGAATGGGCGTCACCCTGACCGGTCGTTGGAACCACCCATGCAGTACGGATTCGTCATCGACCACCGCAAGTGCATCGGCTGTCACGCCTGCACGGTGGCATGCAAGTCGGAGAACGAGGTCCCCGTCGGGGACTTCCGTACGTGGGTGAAGTACGTGGACAAGGGGACGTTCCCCGAGGTCAAGCGACACTTCACCGTGCTCCGATGCAACCACTGCGACGCGGCCCCGTGCGTGGAGATCTGCCCGACGGTCGCCTTGCACAAGCGGCCTGACGCGATCGTGGACCTGGACCGGGACCGGTGCATCGGGTGCCGGTCGTGCATGCAGGCGTGTCCCTACGACGCCCTCTACCTGAACGACGACACGGGCACTGCGGAAAAGTGCCACTACTGCGCGCACCGGACCGAGCTCGGGCTCGAGCCGGCGTGCGTCGTCGTGTGTCCGGAACGCGCGATCGTGGCGGGCGATGTCAGCAACCCTCAAACCGAGATCGCGACGCTGATCAACGAGCAGCCCACGTCCCGGCGCAAGGTCGAGAAGGGGACCCAGCCGCGTGTGTGGTACATCGACGCGCTCGAGGATGCCCTCGTCCCCGGCAGCGCGACCGAGCCGCCGCAGTTCATCTGGTCGGATCGCCCGACGCCCCAGCCTGTCGTCCCCGCCGGCTTCGAGCCTCCGGCGGACCTCATCAACAGCCTCGATGTCGGACACCCGCCGGTCTGGGGCTGGCACATCTGGTCCTACCTGGTGACCAAGAACATGGCGGCCGGCGTCATGCTGCTGGCGCCGTTCCTCGCCATGCTTGGGGTGTCGAGTCCAGAGGGTGAGTGGGCCGGTGTCGCACCCGAGCTCGTCGCGTTGATCTTCGTCGGGGTCACGGGCTTCTTGCTCGTGCACGATCTCGGGCGTCCCGAGCGGTTCGTGAAGATCTTGCTGACGCCCAATCCGCGATCGTGGCTGGTCAAGGGGACGTGGGCGCTGGCGGCGTTTGGCCTGGTGACGACGGCGTCGCTCGTTTTGCGGATGTCCGGCGACGGTGCGACGTCGGATCTGCTGCGCTGGATCAACCTGCCCCTGGCGTCGCTCGCGTCAGGCTACACGGCGTTCCTGTTCTGGCAGTGCCGGGGTCGCGACCTGTGGCTGGGCAGGGACCTGCTGCCTCACCTGCTGGTCATGGCCGCCATGATGGGGTCGTCTGTGACCCTGCTGCTACGTGGCGGTACCGACGCGCTCATCGGTCCCGAGACCCTGTTCGTGATCCTCGCCGCGCTGAACGGTGCGTGGCTCACCTGGGGGAAGGGCCACCGCCCCGCCACGCGTGACGGCCAGAAGGCGCACGCCTTGCTCTATGGCTCTCGCCAGCCGGCGCTGGCCAGCGTGCTGCTGTATGCGTCAGCGTTGCGGGTCCTGGCGATCCCGCACCTGGCGACGATGGATGCAGCCCTGCGCGTCCTGGCCTGCGGGCTATCCGTGTTCGCTCTCGTGATCTACGAACGTGCGTGGGTTCGTGCCGGACAGGAGGTGCCCTTGTCATGACCACCGTGCGAGCCAATGACATGGCGCCCTTGGG
>JABSRK010000435.1 GCA_013213915.1 Planctomycetota bacterium | reverse complement strand
CCCCAATTCCAATCACATTCGGGGACCGGCCTGGTTTCGATGTTCGGGAACTTCTGGGGCACGTTCAACGTCACCGGCGTGTTCCAGTCCTTCTCCGCCGCCCCCGGCAACCTGTTCGAGATGGACGCCTGGTCCCGGCACTTCAGCGGCGACGCTCTGACCGGCGGCGGCGCGCCGAACAACAACTGGGTGGTCATGAAAATCGCCTTCTTCGACGGCTCCCAGACCGAGATCGGAGGCGTCGAGACGACCATTCTCGACGGCACGTTCGCGACCGACGTGTGGCACGACAACCAGCCGATTCGGGGGATCGCTCCGCCGGGCACCACGTGCGTTCAGCCGCTGGTCATCTACCTGCAGCCGTTGTTCGGGGCGGGAGCTTGCCACGTTGACGACCTGGAGTTCCAGCGCGCTTTTGGCGTCGAAGTTTCTCAAGACCCAGCGACCCTCGATCTGTCGGTCGGGCTTAGCTTCGGTGAGCCGCTCGCGCAGTTCGGCTTCTTCTATTCGTTCGACGCGGCCAACGGCACTATGCCTGGTATGGGGGGCACGTTGGGCGGCCTGTTCATCGACCCCGTTACCTTCAACGCTCAACTCACAGCCGTATTCGGTCTGGTCCCGCCATACGGCGGTTTCCTCGACGGGGCGGGCGGAACCCTCTCGACTCTCCCCGGTGGCTTGGTGGCGTCCTTGAGTGGCGCAACCGTGTGGGCTCTCGGGGCGCAGCAGCTGAGTTCGGGTACCATCGACTTCAGCCCGATCAGGCCGTACACCTTCCAGTAAGTCCTTCGCGAGGGGGGGACGCCCTGACGGCCGGTAATTGGTCGTGAGAAGCCAGGAAGCCACCTGTTGGAGCATGGTCCGGGACGCTGCCCTGGGCGACGAAGACGCCCGCGGCATATTCGTCTCGGCCTATATTGGCGTCGTGCGGGCGTACCTCGGCGCGCGCTGGCGTGGTGGCGCGATGGTCCAGCGCATTGATGACGCCGTGCAGGATGTTTTCCTCGAGTGTTTTCGGCGTGCCGGGGCGCTGGAGCGCCTCGATGACGCGCGCAACTCGAGCTTCCGGACTTTCCTGTATGGCGTCGTGCGCAACGTCGGGCGGCGACACGAAGAGCGGGTCGGGCTCGGTCGTGAAGTGAATCCGCCCAGCGGATTTGACGTGGACGCAGACCAGGAGAGCCAGGCGCTTGTCTTTGATCGTCTGTGGGCTCAGGCGGTGCTCGATCGGGCTGGCGAACGGCAGCGCGCGTGGGCGGAGCGGGATGGAGAACGTGGGCTCAGGCGTCTTGAACTCTTGCACTTGCGCTTTGTCAAGGGCTTGCCGGTGCGCGACATCGCCGCTCAGTGGAAAGCAGATGCGTCGATGCTCCACGAAGAACTCCGCAAGGCGCGCAAGGAGTTCAAGGAGGCGCTCCGCGAAGAGGTGAGTTTCCATCTGTCCGGGCCTGGGGATGCGGTCGATCGGGAGTGTCTTCGGCTGCTGTCGCTGCTGGAACGCTGATTTTCGTTCCGAAAGCCCTCCCCAACCGGAACCTTGGTTGCTCCGGAATTCGCCATGCCAACCCACAACGTCGGGCACGTCTCTCATGAGTTCAACTTCCAGGAGGTGCGGGGTGTGGTGCCCCTCTCTCGCCTGGAGGAAATTCGGGAGTGTGCGAACCGAATCCTCTCACCAGATGGTGAACCGTATCGTGTCGCGACTCTCTATCTCGACACTCCTGAGTTGGAGATGCTGCACGGGATGTACGCCCGCGCCGATGTGATCTACCGCGTGCGCCACTACGAAGGAGACGCATCCGTTTGGCTCGAGCGCAAGCGGCGTCTCGGGCACGCTGTCTCCAAACGCCGATCGGTCTGGCCGCTCGAAGATCTCTCCGCGGTGCTGTCCGGTGGCGCCCGCCTTTCGCAGGAATGGCCGGAGAAGATACGGTGCGAGATCCAGACGAAGAACCTGGGGATCCGGACCATCGTGACCTTTCGTCGGACGGCATGGGTGTCCGAGAAACTGCGGCTCACACTCGATGAGGGGGTAGAAGCCGCACAGCATGCTGATTTGCACAGGATCGCTCCGGCTTCTCGATCCGTCCCGTTGCTTCCGAATGCTGCTGTCATTGAATTCAAGACGGAGTCCGAAACCAGGCCGGTTGTCATGTCCGATTTGATGACGGAGTTGGCTGTCGAGCCACAGGAATTTTCGAAATACGTCGCGAGCGCCCGCGTGCTAGGCATCGCTCCGGAGCAAGGGGACGGAGTACAAGAATCGGCGATATGAGGCTGCTGCAGGTAGGGTCTCAGGTCACCTAAGGACTCGTTTCCGCCATGCGCTTCTCATTGTTCGTTCTCCTCATCACCACTTCCGCTCCCTGCCAGGTTCGTCAACAAGATCAGGTCGCCCGTCTCCTCGCTGACATGACTCTCGAGGACAAGGTGGGCCAGATGACGCAGCTGGCCCTCGGCGCGGTATCTCGGACTGTGGGGAACGCGACGACGCAGCACGCCCTTGATCCCGAGAAGCTCCGACATGCCATCGTGGATCGGAAGGTGGGGTCGATTCTCAACGTGTCGGACATCGCCTTCGATCTGGGGCATTGGCGCCGTGTTCATGCCGCCATCCGTGACAACACGGCCAAGACGCGGCTGAAGATCCCCGTCGTGTACGGCATCGATGCCGTGCACGGGGCGAACTACACCCGCGGCGCGACCCTCTTTCCCCACAACCTCGGCATGGCCGCGACGTGGTCGGAGGAGCTCGTGCGTGCTGCCGCCGAGGTCACCGCTCGAGACGTAC
>JABSRK010000434.1 GCA_013213915.1 Planctomycetota bacterium | reverse complement strand
CGCCCACTCCATGGCGGCAAATTCGAGCTTGATACCGATCAGCGCGAAGTTCTCCTGCATCACCAGGCCGAGGTTCTTCGAGGCGTCGTTGCCCGAGGGCATCATGAACTCGATCACGAGGTCACGCCCGTCCTTGTCGACGATCTTGTTGCCATCGGTGTCGTAGTACCCCGCATCTTCGAGCAGTTGCCGGGCTCGCTCGAGGTCGAAGGGATACGGCTTCAACGAGTGGTCGTAGGCGGCCGAATTGTAGGGGGCCGAGCCACTGCCCCGACGCGCGAGGTCCCTGTAGAAGGTCCTCAAGTACTCATCGGCGGGAAAGGCGTAGGCCAACGCCTGACGCACCCGCTTGTCCGAGAGATACGGACGGTGGCTGTTCCAGCCGGTGTAGTTGTAGGTCCCGAGGTACTTGTAGCCCTTGTAGAATTGGTCCGTGAACACCGGCTTTTGCGTCGCCGCCCCGAAGTAGTCAGCGGACTTGATGCGCTCGAAATAGTCGAGCTCGCCGTTGACCACCGCTAGCCAGGCGGTGTTGTCGACACCGACGTAGCGCCACCGGATGATGTCCATGTAGCCGCCATTGTCCGGGTCGAAGTACTCCTCGAACCGCCGGGCCTCGACGAATTGCTGGTTCCACTGGACGATCCGGTACGGACCCACGCCGATCCAGAGCTGGTTGTGGCGGTTCTCGTTGATGTGCCTCCCCTGCTCCAAGTCGCTCGCGTCCGGGTCGTGCCAGGGGTTCTCCGGATCCGAGAGGTCGTATATGTGCGAGGGAAGGATGGTGAGGCTGACGCCGATCGTGTCCAACGTCAGGAAGTGCTGCTCCTGGTAGAAGAAGCGCACCGTCAGATCGTCGATCACCTCGCAGTCAGCGATCTTCTCGAACATGAAGCGCTTCTCGTCACAGTCGACGTGCTGGTTGGAGTAGAGGTCCCAGGAGAAGTAGACGTCTCGCGCGTCCACCTTGCGGCCACTGATCGAGTACGGCCGGCCGTTCGCCTCCCCTTCCGCGGGATGCCAGAACACGTCATCGCGCAGGACAAAGGTCAGCGCGCAGCCACGCTCGACGCTCAGACAATCCTCCTCCGAGACGTCGACGGGTGCACTCGATGCGCTCCCGCCCGCGGTCTGCGGTTCCACCCGGTAGCTCCCGCCGGCGAGCTCCGAGATGGCGCCGTAGAGCACGTAGCCCTCGAAGTTTTCCTCGTATCCGAGCGGCCTCACGCGCAGCTTCTTCGCGCCCGGGTAGCGTATCTCGGCCCCGTCGGCCAGGATCAGAAGATCTTCGACCGTGTACCCGCTCGCGATCCGAGGTCGGTAGTCGTGGTGCTCCCAGTCATGATGGAGCAACATCTCGTGGACCTCGTAGAGCATGCGGCGCGTGACGGCGGAGTTCTCGGTCACGTAGTTGATGTGCTTCGGCAGGGAGGAGAGGTGCACGATCACTCGACCGCCGTACAACGGGGTGAGCTCTTCCCCTTCGACCTTGTCCGGATGGAAGACGTCCACGGGCGCCTCGCCAGGACCGGTGACCTCCGTCACCGAGCCCGTGTCGGGTTTCGTCTCGGGAACGACGGTCGTCGGAGTCTCCGCCTCGTCCACCGTCGTCGGCGCCGAGACTACGCCGACCACGGTCTCACGCCGATCGAGGCGCAGCCGCAGACCGCTCTCTGCGTGCTCGACCTCGAGCTCGTAGAGTCCGCCGTTCTCCATCGTGACGACGAGGGCCTCGACGATCTTCGCCACCTCCGCCTCGTTCAACGCTGAGGACGACCCCGCCGGGGGCGGCGCCTCCCAACTCTCCGAGGAGCACGAGCAGACAGCCAGGGAAGCGATTGCGAGAGGGAAGAGGCGGCGCAGTCCCGCTCTCCCGGTGCGTGAACCTGTTCGATGCATGGCGCGGAGGGGCTTCGAGTGGCGGCGCGTGGAGGCGCTGACTGAAGGGCCAGCCGACCTCCGCGCGGGGTCGATCAGGTTATCGGTGCCCCCCAGTTCCGTCAACGCACAAACTCTTGCATGGCACGGACTTGCGACGATCCAACTCCCTGATAGCATCCGGCCCATGCCGCCCGCCAACCGCTCACTCCGAGGCCGCCAGATGGCGGCCCTCCTGCTCCTGGGCGGAGGCCTCGCAGCGGCGATCTATGCGGCCGGATCGGGCCGGCTCGAACGCGCCGACTTCGTCTTCAAGAACGGCACCGAGGTCCAGAGCCTCGATCCAGCGACGGTCACGGGCGTCCCCGAGGGGCGAGTGATCCGGATGATCTTCGAGGGCCTCTGCATCACGCACCCCGAGACCCTCGAGCCCATCCCCGGCGTCGCCGAGTCCTGGGACATCTCTCCGGACGGCAAGACCTACACCTTCCACCTCCGAGACGACGCGCGCTGGTCGAACGGCGACCCCTTCACGGCGCACGACTTCGAGTGGAGCCTGCGCCGCATGCTCCATCCGGTGACGGCGGCCGAGTACGCCTACCAGCTCTGGTACATCCGCGGCGCGCGGGCCTACACCCACATGCCGGAGGACCTCCTCTACGCCGACAACCTCCTCCACTCGGTCTGGCTGCAGGAGCTGGATGAGGGCTCCACGCCTGAGACAGCGCGACTCCGGATAGGCCTCACAGGCTTCCTCCTCGAGGACCTCGACCCGAACCTGACCCCGGGCCTGCGCGACGAGAACGAGCGCGCGCTCACCGTCGGCGCTCCCGTCGAAGCCGGCGGCGGCTTCATCGACTTCAGCGACTCGCAGGGGATCCGGTTCCACTACCACTCTCCGGTCGGAGGCGCGGTCGTAGC
>JABSRK010000433.1 GCA_013213915.1 Planctomycetota bacterium | reverse complement strand
TGGCGGGTCAACCCTTCCGCTGTAATCTGTCCTCTCTCCTTGCTTCTAAGCGATCGCCGGGAATCCCCTGTCCGCCCCCCTTCGTCGGCGACATGTCGCTGCTCGCATTCGGAGTCGCCTTCGCCGCCCTGGTCTCAGGAAACGCGAGAGAGCTGGCCGTCGGAACCCCATGCCCGCCGCCGCCCGGGCCGAAGTGAACGGCGTCTCACGGCCAGGCGCTGACCGGTTACCGATGGCTGCGATATCGCATCGAGAGGCGCTCACTGCAGGCCCATGGTCGCCGCGAGGCCGGCGCTCAAGCTGAGTGAGGTGCCGTTGACGAAGCCCGCCTGTGCGTAGGCCTCGAGTCCGATGAGAGCGGGGTCGTCGGGGATGGGGAGGGTGACGAAGGCGTCGCCCGTCGCGTCGGCGATGATGGGGAGCATGATGTCGAGGGCGACCAGCAGGTCGCAGCCGGTCGGGCCAAGAGAATGGGGGAGCGGACCGCCGGCCCAGGTGGTGTTGGAGAAACCGATGACGAGCCAGCCCGGTGCGCCGACGGGAGCGCCGGTGACAAGGAGTCCGAAGTCCGTGCGTCCCGGCTCAGCGGGGCCCGACGTGGTGACCGCCTGGATGTTGGACCCGCAGCCCTGGGAGAAGATGGTGCTGGTGGCGGCCTGGGGGATGTCCCGTGCGAGGCCCGGACTCTCCACGTGGACGCCGGACCCGAGACCGATGCTGCTGCCGGTCACCACCGTCTGCCACGCGGAAGACGGGATGGGTGCGTTGAAGTGGGTGGTGACGGCGCGGCGGATGACGGTCTCCCCGCCTTGCTGGGCATGTCCGTAGACCCATGTCTCACCGCTTCCGTGAAAGTGCAGGGCGGATGCGACCGCGCCGCCGGAGGGAGAGAGCAGTCCATTGGGCAGAGACGCGGCGGGGACGTAGGCGCCGTGAAGCGATTCGGACGTGTAGGCCTCGACGGCTGCGCCGCGCGCCAGCAGACAGACGTAGCGCCCGTCGGCGAAGAAGATGTCCGGGTCCGACGCCGACGGAGGCGTGCCTGGTGCACCGAGCGTGAGGGCGATGCGGTGCCCCGGTTCGGCGACGAATGCGGTGCCGTCGCTGCCGGGGACCTCCGTGGCGGAGTGGATGTAGCGCGTGCACGTGGCCTGCCCCGATGCGCACCCGGCCGGGTTCTGCCCCAGGATGCCGAGGAGGTAGAAGATGACCAGTCGCCCCTGATCATCCACGTAGACGCTGGGATCGACGAAGCCGCCGGTGGTCCAGGGATCGGTCAGGGCGACCGGTGTGGTCGCGGTCCAGACACCTTGCGAGATGGAGTAGCGCCGCACCGTGTTCGGCGTGAACACATACAGCGTGTCGCCGCGCCGGACCACGTCGGGCACGCTGCCCTGGGACGGCGCCAGCCCGGAGACCATGGTCCAGCTAGCGCCGTCGGGTGACGTGGCCAGGCGCACCACGTGACTCGAAGGCCCCGTGCACGGAGCCACCGCCGGGTCGCAGGAGTGGAAGGACATGAGGTAGCCGCCGCCCGTCTGTGCGCGCAAGCCGGCGCACATGAGGAGCACCCCGTACGTAGCCAGAAATGCCATGAACCCCTTCGTCCCGTTGAGGACAGATGGAGAAGGAGAGCGGGGCGAGAGGTTCATGGCGGGCTCCTCCAGACGGGCGGTCGGCCGCCTCTTTTCCTTGTCCGGCGCAGCATCCGTTCTCGCGGCCACCATCTCCGCATTCTCGTCCCCAGGACCGGTTGGCGGCGTCCGCGCTTGAAGCTTGGCGTCTCAACGGGCGATCGAGGGGGGCTCGGGTGGCCTCCCTCCAAGAAAAAGTCTCAATATGAGACTGAATCCAGGCGGAATGCGCCCTTTTTCGGTCAGAATCCCCGCGAAATCCACCCCGCCACAGATCGCCGGTGCGAGTTTGCCCGCGCAGGTTTACAATCGAGGGCGGTCACCCAGAGTTCGGGGCACCAGGCTCGACTGGGCGGCTTGCATCAGCCAAAGTTCCTTTCGCTGTTTTGCTGGCGGTCGCTGGCATTCAGTGTCCCGAGCCTGGGATGGTCTCAGGCGGCACGCACACCCAATTTTACCAGTCGTTTCAACACGAGGCTAGCGCGGTTTGCGTGGTCGTGTCGGTCGGTCTCTCGTTTCCGGACGCGTTCATAGCGGCGACAGATAACTCAGGAGTTTCACGAAGATGACCTCCCCCACCTCCCTCCCCTCATCGAGGGTGAGTAAGACGACAGCGCTTGTCCTGTCTCTGCTCTTCGTTCTCTGCGCAGCCGTTTCGGCTCAGTCCGTCACCGTTTTGCCGGCGGGCAGCCTGGAGTTCCCGGTCGGGATGTTCATCGACGCCCAGGACAGGGTGTGGATCACGGAGGCAGGTACCGGCAGCGGTCAAACCGGCAAGGTGACCCGCTACGACCCGGCGACCGGGATCACCCAGACGGTCTTCTCGGGGTTCGCCTCGGTAACCGACGGCGAAGGCAACATCTGGGGTGTCCACCACATGGCCCAGGACCCGAATAACAGTGATGCCATCCTCCTATCCCAGGGCGGTCTGATGGGGACTGTGGAGAAGTGGAGCTCGATTCCCGGCGCCGTGAACCCGAGAACGACCCACCAAGTCGGCAATTTCGTGGTCGGTGCGGGTCTTTCAACCAACACCTACTCGGTTGCGGCCGACACCATGAACAATCTGTATGTGGTGGACGCCGCCGCCAACGCGATCGTCAAGATCGATTCGTCCGGCGGGATGAGCGTCTTCGCCACCTTCCCCACCCTGTCGCCGTTAGGCCAGGCATC
>JABSRK010000432.1 GCA_013213915.1 Planctomycetota bacterium | reverse complement strand
GGAGGGACCCGCGTCCTCATGCAAGGAGGACATCACCCGGACCTACCGATCTCCTGGTACGAAGATCTGCTCTCGTGGATGCGAGACGCTTTCCCGGCCATCGAGCGGGACGCATTCTCGCCACCGGAGATCGAGCACATCTCCCAAGTCGAGGGGATGCCGGTCCGCCAGGTCCTCAAGCGCCTGAAGGACGCCGGGCTCGACGGAGTTCCCGGCGGCGGCGGCGAGATCCTCGACGACGAGATTCGCGACCAGGTGTCGCCAAAGAAGACCAAGACAGCCGCCTGGCTCGACGTCATGGACGGCGCACACGAGCTCGATCTGTACACGTCGGCCAGCATGGTCTTCGGGTTCGGTGAGGAACCGCGCCATCGCGTCAATTCGCTCACGGCGCTGCGCGACCAGCAGGACCGTTCACTCGAACGCTACGGCCGCGGCTTCATGGCCTTCATCTCGTGGCCCCTCCAGTACGAAAGCCGCTACGGCCGTGTATTCGCGGGCCTCAAGGGGTGGAAGCTCGGCGGCACCGCCGACGACTATCTCTTTCACACCGCGTTCGCGCGGCTGTTCCTCGACAACATCCCCCACTTCCAGGCGTCGTGGCCGACCATGGGACTCGCAGTCGCACAGGACGCGCTGCGCGCTGGCTGTGACGACATGGGTGGCACCATGATGGAGGAAAATGTCGTCTCCCAGGCCGGATCAGTGCACTCGTGTGTGAGCGAGCAACAGGTGCGCGCGGCCGTCGAGGCGGCGGGATTCGCCCCCAAGAAGCGCGATTCGCGCTATCGCACGCTCGAGCCATCGGGAGACGCATCCTGAGCGTTCCGGAGAGAGCCTTCACCTCGTCGACCCTCCAGGAGGTGGTCTCGTTCCGCATCGAACCATGGATGGACGTGCTGTTCGTCGGCCTCTCCCCCGAGCTCATCCTGCCCGCGTCGTTCCCCGCACACCTGGCGACCGTACGCCAGGGGGGCAACGTGCCAGCCGATCCGTGGGACGCCGTATTCGTCCGATGGACCGGCGAAAAAGAAGATGTTCTGGCGCAGACGCTCAAACGCTCTGCGAGTTCGTTGCGACATGGCGGCCAACTTGGGCTCGTCGCGCTGCCTCCGTCCCCCGAAGACGAGGGTCCGCTCGACGAGTTACTGACGCCTTTCGGCGAAGGGCGCGAGGTCAATCGTTCGAGTGACCGGGGGCTCCTGGTCGTGGTGCGCAACCTCGCCGCCGGACGTCAGGACCTGGTGGGACTGCGCCGCTGCCTGAGCGCGCTCTCCGCGAACGTCGGCCGCCTCGAAGCGCTCACGTCCGACGTCCGCGAGGGAGCGGCCGACCGTCGCCCCATCGACGGACGCTCCATCAAAGAGATCGTCGGCCACCTCGGAGACATGGACCGGGACGGATATCTCGCGTGTATCCACGCGATCCTGGACGACTCCGATCCGGTCGAAACACCCATCGACGCCGACGCCCTCCTCGCCAAGCGTGACCACAACGGACGCCCGCTCTCAGAGTTGGTCACCCGTTTTCGGCACTTCCGCTACCAGTCGGCCGAACTCATCGACAACTTGGCCGAAGATGACTGGCTCCGCACCGGTGCCAACCCTGACGGCCGCCAATCCACCGTCGCCGACATCGTCCGCACCTGGGCTCGCGTCGAGGAAGAACAGGTGAGCGAGCTCGAGCGACGGCTGATGTAGGTGGCTCGTCCCACGCCGGATAGCCACCACTCGCTACACGACGTCAAAATCACCGAGCGTCGCAAACCACCGGTCTCGCAAGCGCTCCACTGTCACGTCGTCGCGATACACGCCGCACACCAGGCGCAGATGGCTCGGCTCCGGATGCCAGCCGACGTCAGCGAACGCGTCGTACTCAGCGCTTCCTGCCCGCAAGAGGGCGCGAACCGTGGTCGCCCCTGACGCCTTCCCGCGAGCTTCCAGATAGCGGACGATGCCCGGGAACCCCGGATGTGGACGCAGCACCGCGTCGCACACCGCCGTGACCGGCTCGTCGCACCATCCGTGGCGCAAAGCAATCGCCGCAACCAGGACGCCGTTGCACTCACGTGCCTCCAGGAGCTCGTACTCCACGTCCGGTCGATCGGCGTAGCGCCAATTCAGGTAGGCCGCATCTCGGACCGTCGTGATGTCGTGGCGTGGGGAGACCTCTTGGTGAAGCCAGTCGCAGTCTTCGGAGAATCGGGCGACCGGGCCGATCACCACCTCCTCGGGGCATGCGGGCTCGGCCGCGCCTGCGTCCGCTACGCCGGTGGACATCAACTCGAGAGCGCCCTCATCTATGGGCGAATACCCGATGAAACGCGCGCCGATGCGGAAGGCCTGCGGGTTGGGCAGCCCGTACATGAAAACGTTGCCATCTGGGTGCCCGTGATGGGCGACGAACGGCAGGGCGGTCTTGACGAACAGCCCCATGCGCTGGAGA
>JABSRK010000431.1 GCA_013213915.1 Planctomycetota bacterium | reverse complement strand
TGACCAGCGCCTCGGGGGTGTTGAAGCGTCGGCACCCGAACTCCGCCGCGCGCTGTTCGGCGCGTTCGGTCGTCCGGTTCCACAGCCCGACGAGCCGTGCCCCAGGGCACCGTTCGATGGCCTTCGCGTGCAGGATGGAGACGTCTCCGGCGCCGATGAATGCGACGCCGACGGGCTTGTCTTGGTCTGTCATTGCGGGGGTCATCGTTGGCGCCCCGGTGGCACGTGTCAAGATGCGTGCGATATGCGCTCCGCAGGTTGCGTGCGGTGCCCAGCAGTGATTCACTGGAGCTTCGGCATCGCCTTCCCACAGCAGTATCCACAGGAGTAGCCCGATGACGCGTGTCCTTCTTCTCGGAGTGTGTCTCTCCATATGTGCGCTCATGCCTGCCCAGTCCATCATCATCGGAACGGGCAGCGCCCAGAACGGGTGGAACACCTATCCCGCGCCCTACGGAAACTGGTACTGGGGGGCCCGCCACCAGATGATCGTGCCGGCCACCGAACTCACGGCAGCTGGAATGCCGGTGGGCAACGTCATCGGGGTCGGTTTCGACGTGGCGGCGGCGCAGGGCGTCGCGCTGCAGGGCTTCACCATGTCCATGGGGCTCGTGCCTCCTGGCAGCATCCTCACCACCTGGGTCCCTGGGTTGACACCCGTCTACGGCCCGCAGAACTACATCGAGACCACGGGTTGGAACATCCACGCGCTCGCTGCCCCCTTTGCCTGGGACGGGGTCAGTGACGTCGTCATCGAGACCTGCTTCAACAACGCGGCCTACACCGCGAACGCCACGATCAACCAGTCGGCCACCACGTACACATCGACGCTCCTCTACCGTCAGGACGCGGCGGGGGTTTGCGGCAACAGCGCCTTGACCGCGTCCTACCAGCAGCGGCCCAACCTCCAGTTCGTCATGCAGGCGGGTGCTCCCGAATGGCAGCAGAACTCGCCCGCAGCCACCTTCGATCTCGACGGTACCCTCGCCACGTCGCTCAACCCGGCGGTGACCCCCAAGTGCGTCGGGTCTCCCGGTATCCTCAATTATGCGAGTACCCAGGTGGGGCTGCCCTACGACACGGCGGTTGTCCTGTCGGGGTCCCTCGTGGCTACTAGCGCCGGGGGCTTCCAGACGCCCGGTGGACAGGCCGTGAACGTGAACATGGCCGCGCCGAGCCTGTCCTGGCTGAACGGCGGTGCCGCGCTGACGCTCATGACCCCCTACCCCGCCAACTATGGCCTCCCGTTCTCCACGCCGCCGATCCTGAACAGCGCATCGGCCCAGTCGGTCTGGGTCGATCCCACGCACGCGGACGGCCTGGCCGTCAGCCAGGGAGCACAGCTCGACGCCGTGCAGGGTGGCTCCGTCGTCTGCGCCACAGCGGACGAGGCCATCACCACCGTCGTGTTCGGGGACCAGCCCCTCTGTGCGCCTGCGAGCTTCAACTTCTACGGAACCCCGTACACCCAGATGCACGTGATGTCGAACGGGTTCATCCGCTTCGACGCTCCCAACCAGAGCTGGCTGGCGACACCGGCGACCGCGGCGAGCTACGCCATGGTCGGCTACTGGACCGATCTCCATCCCGGTTGGACCAACGGCGGCGCCGGCCCTGGACCCGGCACGGTGACGGTGAGCAACCTGGGCGGCGGGGTCGTGCGCATCGACTGGGTCAACTGTCCCTATTACTGCACCCCGGCGACCGTCACGTTCGGCATCGAGTTGGACTTCGCCACCGACGGCATCACCATCGACGGGCTCTCGGGCATCCAGACCAATCCGGGCACTTGCGGATCGGTGGGGGCCGACAGCGCCCTGCTCGGCATCAGCTGCGGCCCCATTCTCGGCGCAACGGACCCGGGCGGCACCAACTTCGATCCGGCCGCGGGTGGTTCCGGTATTCCACTCAACGTCACCGACATGATGTACGAGTGGTACGACTCGAACACCATGCCGCTGCCGGCCATCGTGCCGTCCCTCGCCACGGGCAACCTGAACACCATCATCTTCATGGCGGCCGCCAACACGTACTCCTGGGGTAGCTACTAGAAGCGAAGGGGATCGGTAGCTCATGCCGCGCGCGCTGGTCGCCATCCTGTTGGCCACGGTCGTCGCGTCCGGGCAGACGCCGCGCCGGAAGGTCCTGATCATCGGGATCGACGGGTGTCGTCCGGACGCCATCGCCGCCGCCAACACGCCCAACCTCGACACCCTCATCGCCAACGGTGCCTACAGCGACCTGGCGCAGACGGGGATCACGGTGTCTGCGCCCGGGTGGTCCGACATGCTGTGCGGGGTCTGGGAGAACAAGCACGGGGTGACGAACAACAGCTTCAGCGGCATGAACTACGGCCAGTACCCGCACTTCTTCCGGCGGGTGAAGGAGGCGTGCTCCCAGAGCTTTTTGTCCTCGTTCGTCAGCTGGTCGCCCATCAACACCTTCATCACGCCGCCGGAGACGGACCTGATCTTGAGCTTCTCCAGCGACCTGGCGGTGCTGCAGGCGGCGCTGGCCCATTTGGCGAACGACGATCCTGACCTGTCCTTCGTCTACTTCGGTGACGTGGACCTCGCCGGCCATGGCTACGGGTTCGACCCGAGCGTCCCCCAGTACATCGCCACCATCGAACTCACCGACACCTACATCGGGCAGCTGCTCACGACCCTGCAGTCACGCCCCACCTACGCGCAGGAGGAGTGGCTGATCCTCATGTCCTCCGACCACGGGGGCAGCTTCGCGGGGCACGGCCAGCAGATCCCCTCGCACATGACCGTCCCGTTCCTCGTCAGCGGCTCAGCCGCGCAGCAGGGCGCC
>JABSRK010000430.1 GCA_013213915.1 Planctomycetota bacterium | reverse complement strand
GTGCCTCATGACCCTATTCTCCCTTGCCGCCCTCACCGTGGCGACGGGCGGAGGGAGGGGCTGGCGCGGGCCCCTGGCGGCTGTCCTGGCCGTCCTCGCCTTCTGGTCCAAGGAACAGGCGATCGTTCTGATCCTGCTGGCCCCCATGCTCCCGCGACTCGCGCGAGGCGATCGCCTGCGCATCGCACTTTGGGTCGGAGGTGCCCTCGCCCTCGCGTTCGCGTGGCGCGCTTCGGTGGTCGGCCTCGGTCCCGTGGGAGGTCAGCAAGTCTTGCACGGGTGGGACTTTGCAAGCCGCGCCGCGCTCGGTACGTCATTCCTGGGGGACTACATCACCCTGACCTTGCTCCCCCATCCCCTGCTCAACGAATACGACGAACCGGCCGCCATGACCGTCTGGGTGGGGCTCGTCGTCGGCCTCGCGTTCGTAGGCCTCTTCGTCTGGCGCTGCTGCCGTGATCTGCGCGACGTCTTCCTCCTCGCTCTGTTCGCCGGGCCTCTCGCCGTCGTGGCGAACGTGCTGTACGTAACCGGTGAGACCTTCGGCGAACGGTTCCTCGCCCTGCCGCTCGCGGGTGCGACCCTGTTCATCGTGCGCGTCGTATCGCGATGGCCGCGCCTCGGCGGGTCGATCCTGTTCACGACGACGGTCGTGTGCGCCGCGCTGACGCTCAACCGGGCAGGCGACTACGCCAACGACGCGACGCTCATGGCCGCCCTGGTGGAAGACGCGCCGAAGCAGAGCAGCTCCTTTCGCCTGCGCGCCACCATCACCAAACGCGACCGAGACGAGCAGACCGCCCTCGCCAACCAATGCGAGCGAGACAAGGCGTCACAGACCGCGCTCCGGTCCCTTCAAGCGTCGGACGACGAGGAAGACGCGCTACTGAAGGCGCTTGTCAGAACCGATCACGGCGCGGCGAAGCTGCGCCACCTCACCAAGGCAGCCGAACTCAAGAAGGAGTTGGAGGAAGATCTCCGGCGTGCTCTTTCCCTCGACGAGAAAGACCACAAGGCACGCCTCGACCTCGTGCGTTTCCTCAAGTCCGAAAGTGAGCCCAAGACGGGAGGCGGATCAGTCGACCTGCTCTTGCTCGAAGAAGCCGAACACCACGCCCGCGAGGTAGTCGAGCACCTGCCGACGATCTACGAGGCGCACAACGTCCTCGCCCAGGTCCTGCTGGCGCGTGCAAGCAAGCTGTCCGGTCAGGCCCGCGCACAGCTCGTCCTGGAGGCCGAGCGGGAGTTGCTGGAGACGCTGCGGCTCGAGCCGAGGGCGAGCAGCGCCGGACAGGATCTCTCACGCATCCTGCTCTTCGGTGGCCGCGCCGACGAGGCGCGCGCGTTTCTCGACCAGCAGCACACCGTCTTCGCCACGCTGAGCGAGAATCGCTGGTGGGACGTCCGTGGCCCGCAGCTCGAAGCCGCCGTCATCCGCAGCATGGCCCAGCTCGAGGGCCGCCCGGAGCGGGGCCTCGCCGACGGCCTCCCCCACCTTCAGGAAGCCCTCCGACGCGCCCGATCGGCGCCGCTGCGCACCCAGCTGATCACCGGGCACATCCTCCCGACGCTGCGGCGGCTCAACCGCGACCCCGATGCACGGCGGGTGCTGCAGTCCGAGATCGACAATCTGTCGTCCCGGGTCGGCACCGCCCGCAACCAGTCCGACCTCATGACCGCCCTCGCCATGCTGGAGGAAGCCCGGTTTGACCCAGCAAGCCGCAGGGTCGAAGGGCGGATCCGGGACGTCTCAGCCGCATCCCGTTGGTACGAACGCGCGTCCCAGGCATCGCAACGGACGAACGTCGCCCGCAACCTGCTTCGAACGGCGGCCCGCCTTCACGAGGGACGCGCCGCGGGCCTCCCTGCCAGCCCTGATCGCATCGCGGCATTGCGCGAAGCCGTACGTCTGCGCCGCCTGGAGTTCGGACTTCGGGACTGATCAGCCCGGGGCGTGATGACCTTGGCCGACCTTGGCGACAGCGTCGATCTCTACGAGCGCGTCCTTCGGCAGCCGCGACACCTCCACAGTGGCGCGGGCCGGGTACGGCTCGGAAAAGTAGGTCGCGTAGATCGCATTGACCTTGGCGAAGTCATCCATGCTCTTGAGGTAGACCGTGCACCGGGCCACATCTGCCAGGCTGCCACCCGCGGCCTCCATCACGGCCACCAGGTTTTGGAAGACACGGTGGGTCTGCTCCTCGACGCCGCCGTCCACCAGCTCGCCGGTGCTCGGGTCGAGCGCGACCTGACCGCTGCAGAAGACCCAGCCGCCGGTCACGGCCGCCTGGGAGTAGGGCCCGATGGCCTTGGGGGCCGCGTCCGTGGAGACGGCGTCGAGGTTGGAATCCATGCGGTCAGTCTCCGAGCCGTTCGACGAGCGCGCGCTCGACGCGAGGCGGTACGAAATCGGAGACCGAACCGCCCGCGCGGACAATCTCCTTGATGAGACGACTACTCACGAACGCGTAGTCCTCGGACGGCAGCATGAGCACCGTCTCGATCTCGGCAGCGAGCCGCCGATTGGTGAACGCCATCGCCATCTCCGACTCGAAGTCGGAGACGGTGCGCAAACCACGGAGCAAGACGCCGACGCCGCGCTCCTTGCAGAAATCGACGACGAGTCCGTCGAAGGTGGCCACCTCGACCCGATCTCCGAACTGCTCGACCTCGGCGCAAACCAGCACCTGCCGCTCCTCCGGCGAGAACAACGAAGCCTTGTCCGCGTTGACGCCAATGGCGACGACGAGGCGATCGAACAGGCCCAGTCCACGCTCCACAAGGTCGAGGTGGCCACGGGTCATGGGGTCGAAGCTGCCGGGGT
>JABSRK010000043.1 GCA_013213915.1 Planctomycetota bacterium | reverse complement strand
TGTTGTGCTGGTCTCCGGTGGTGACCCATCCGTGTCCCATCGCATCCCCGCACAAGACCAGCTTGCCGACGTCCCCCTGAAGCGCCTTGGTCAACTGCTTGATCTTCTGACGCCCCGGCTCGTCCTTGCCGAACTTCCTCTCGAAGCTCCCGTCCCAGCCCTCGAAGAAGTCGACCACCGTGCCTTCGTAGAAGGTGCCGCTGTCGTCGCCGAAGCCCCGCCTGGCCAATGGCCTGCGGGCGCTCTCCACGTGTGCGTAGACGCCGAGGTGCCGACCATTGACGGTGATCTGGGCATACGCGCAACGGGGGGCCGGCGAGCCGACCGCGTTGAAAAAGGCGTAGCCCATGAACTGGCTCAGCATGCTGCCGTCTTGCTGACTGTTGTTGAACGTCAGGTTGGTCAGCCCATCGATCTGGCCGGCCGCGTCGACGTGGTTCAGTTTGATTTTCAACGACGGACGGACGGCGCTCTGGGATCCGATGAACCCCTTCTTGCGGAGACCCACCTTGAGGAACGAGACCCCGTCGATGGTGACGCTGGCGTTGACGTAGGTGTAGGGGTGGTCGAGGGGTCCGTATTTGCGGTCAGCGTGCAGGGCGGTCTGGAACGTGCGCGACTGGTGGCGGATGGTGTTCCAGTCCTCCTCGGCGACCGTGATTCGTACATCCAATACCCGGTCCGTCGGGAAGAGAGCGTCGATGGTGAGCTTGTGGACCGTTGTCTTCCGGGTCGGCGGCGCGTCGTTGGACTGCGCACAGATCAGTCCGCTCACGCAGGCCACCAGGGTGGCGATGGCGATGGTGATGAGTGGTGCCCGTTGCATGTTCATGGTTGGTTCTGGCGACCCTTCCGTTGGTGAAGATCGGGAAGCCCGCGCCGGATCGGGATGCCGGGAATCCTATCATTAGGGAATAACCGCAGCGGGTTGTCGCGCATTGCGGGTTGCAGAAAACGCGTGGTACGATCTGTCTGATCCGTTTGTGTGATATTCACTCCGATCCCAAGGGGATCGGTGTATCAGCCCCCCTCTCGAGGTCATTCCATGCGCAGCTTCGTTGTCCTGGCGTTCTTCTGCAGTACCCTCGCCGCTCAAACATGCGCCGTCGGCGTCAGTGTTCCCGATAGTGCTTCCGCCGTCGGGACCTGCAACGTGTTTCCTTTCGGGCAGGTGTCGTTCACATACGCTGGCAAGATCGCTGCGGGGTTCTTAGACCCGGTAAACCCGTACGTGAACGACATCGCGTTCGCACCCTGCGGCACGGGAACCTATAACTGCAACACCGTCGTCATCGCCATGGGTCATGTCCCCAACCCGATGCCGGTTCCCTTCAACTTCCCCACGGTCGATGCGAGCGGCGTATTGGTTACCTCGGGGAGCTTCCTGGACCTGACGATCATCCACAACTCGTTCGCGACCGGCACGGCGGGCCCTGCGTCTACCTCGGGCCCCCTGTCGTGGAACGTGACCCAGAACACGTGGTCTCCCATGGGCTTCGGCGCCTCCAGCGGCACGGGGTTTCTCTGGAACGGAGTCGATGACGTCGCCTTCTTCATCACCCATCAGAATTCAACCGCTAGCTGGGGTGGGGCCTGCCATCGCGCCACCGAACCGCGTTTCTACTCGACCGGATACAACCAGCCCGCATGCGCCACGTGTGCCGCCGCATCGGCCCTGAAGATCCAGCTGCTGGTGACCCAAGGCCCGGGATTGCCGGCCGTGCCCGGATGGCAGTGCAATCAGGCGAGTTCCAGTCTAGACATCAACGGTGCCGCCGATCCTGGCCCTGGCGGTCCCATGGTCACGAGCGTCGGAACCGGCACCACGGTCACCGCCAACTTCGGTGGGCTGATCGGATTTCCCTACGAGATCGCGACCACGTCACCGGAACCTGGCGGGGGAGTGGGTTTTGGCGGCTTCCTCACGCCGGGTGGCCAGGCGGTCAACATCAACCTCACGGCGCCCAGCATTCAGTACCTGTTCGGGTTGGCCCTGGCGAACGCGTTCACGCCCTTCACCTACCCCACTTCGTCTTCAGCGCCGTTCTCGATCTCGGCGCAGCAGCTAGTGATGGATCCGAGCTTCGCTGACGGTTTCGCCTTGAGTCACCTCAACGAGTTGAACTTCGTCTCGTGTGGCGTGACGGAGAACTTCGACACCCTGTCTGCCGGGCTCGGAGTCGCGCCTATCGGCTGGATCAATCCGTCCGCTGGTGCCGCCTGGAGCGTTCATACGGGGTCCACGACTTCCGGGGCCACTGGGCCGACGTCAGCATTCAACGGATCGAACTACATCTATTGCGAGACCAGCTCTCCCAACTTTCCGAATGTGACCTTCACCATGGACACGTGTCCGGTCGACGCGACGACCATTGCCCTCGGTGCCCTGAGCTTCGAGCTGAGCGCCATCGGCGTCACGATCGGCACCTTGAACGTCTATCAGGGAGATGGGGCCGGCAATTTCATCCCCATTCCGATCTTCACCCAGACTGGGCCCGAGCCCGGCCAGGCGCAGGGTGGGACCGAGTGGACGAACAAGCTGGTCCTCCTCTCGCTCGTCTCCCCGTTTGTGGATTTCCGCTTCGAGTACACGTCGAGCACGTCCTTCACGGGCGACCTGGCTATCGACGACATCATGTTGAACTGACGACTCCGGCCCATCCCGCGAACGCGGGTTCCGGGCGTTCCACCTCACCGTCGATCGAGGAGCGCCCGGATCACCGCCGTGCGTGCGTCGTCGATGACGTTCGGGTCTCGCGAGAAGTCGCGGACGTGGCGGCAGATGGTGCGGACGATGCGGTCCGCGGTCGCACGATCACGTTCGGCAAGAAGCCGGATCAGTTCGAGCTCTTCAAGCCCTTCGCGGAGCATGGCGAGGCGAAGCGAGGCGACGGCGCCATCGACGTTGGCCTGGCCGGTGTAGCGCTCCACGAGGTGCCCCGGATAGACCAGTGATCCCTCTCCCGCCGCCGGCGAGTTGCATGGGAACCACTTCCAGGTGATGGGGTCGCGCCACGGGTCGCGGATTTCTTCCCAGTACGTGGCGGTCCAGTACAGGAACCCGGACATGCCGTAGCGCCACGTCAGCCACGGCACCATGCGGAGATCCGCGGCCTCCCGGTCGATGTAATAGTTCGGCTGCGGATAGAGCTGATCGCAGCTGACGTACCAGATCATGCGGTCACCGGCGCGCTTTCGCGCGTTGATCTTATCCTCGCCTTCGAAGAGGTAGTTGCCGTTGATGACCCACGTGTTCACGTGGCCCACCAGGGATCCCCACGCCGGGTTCTCGGCGAACGGCTGCTCGGTGATGGCGACCGGTACGTCGGCGTCTACCGTGCGCACGGCGTCGCCCCAGCGACGGACCGCGGCGTACTCCTCGGCTGTGTTGGGTTCGTCGACTGGCACCCAGAAGCCGAGCCTCTCGTACCAGCCACGGGCGCGCGCGTGGGCGATGACCTGCTCGACGTGTGCGCGCACGAGCCGCGCATACGCCTCGGTGAACGGGACCTGGCCGTTCTCCCGCGGGACTCCCAGCGGTGCGGGGGTGACGTAGATGCGGAGCCGGCCACGCTCAAGGAAGAGCTTTTCGAGATCGGGCCGCGGCCACTCGAGCACGTACCGTTCGCCTTCCATGCGGCCGCGCAGCCCGGGCCCCGTGCGCGGATCGAGGCGATAGTCAAAGAGGAGTTCGAGGTAGGTCTTGAACACGCGCCGGAAGGCGTCGCTGTCGGGATCGAGCCCGTGCATGCGGGCGATGTGGTGCTCGTAGTAGCCCACATGGCCCGGGAAGCTCCGCTGCTTCGGCAGGGTGATGTCCAAGACCGTGAGTTCGACATAGACGGCGCCGAGGGAGACGTTCCCGGATGCGACCTGCACCTTGCCGCGGTAGACCCCGGGTTGCTGATCCCGCGGAATGAAGAGGTCGACCCACACCGGTTGGTGGCGGGGCACATCGTGGCGTCCGGTCCCCGGCACGGTGAACGGACGCGTCAACGGCACCAGCGGGTCCGGCCAGTATCCCGGCCGCCCGTGCGCTCCGGTGGGCGCGTAAACGTCCAGCAGGCACTCATAGAACAGGTTCACGTTGTCCGCCGGGAGCACGTGTCCGTCGCAGGACAGGGGCGACAGTTGCACGCGCACGTCCGGGAATGGCAGCCCGTGGGTGGTCACCATGAGGTGGAACGGCGCGTGCTCGCCGCGCACCGCCGTCAGGCGCACGGTGCGCGTGGCCGGGTCGTATACGCCGTCGTGGGGGAGGCTGGCGCGTCCATGCCGTTCGATCTTCTCGGTACTCCCGGCCGCCCACACGTTCGCCGTTACTGCGGCAGCCGCCGGCGTCGGCCTCTCGTCCGTTGCCGTGTCGGTGGAGCTGCAGCCGACGAGCAAGGCCAGGAGTGCCATGGAACTCAACGAGATCTGTCGCTGCATGATCCCTCGCTCATGGATCGACGCCGCGGGGTGGACGCCTTGGAATCAACGGGAGCCGAGAGTCTAAGGGCCCTGTCCTCGGACTGCTCCCAGGTGTCCCTCGTGGGCAGGGATGCTCCCAGTCCCCTCAGAATGCTGACAGGGTCTGGGGCAAGCCTGAGGCAAAACGAAGCTCCCAAGACGGCAACGTCGCTGTGTCCGCGTCGTTCCTCGAAGGCAGTACGATGTTGGAGCCGAGGAGAACTCTCACATAGCTAGCATGCGATCATGGCTAAACCCAAAACCCCCCGTCTCAATTCGGCTGCGGGTCCCGGTATCGGGCTCACATTCGGCATCGCCATCGGCGCAGCCATCGGCGCAGCCATCGGCGCAGCCATGGAGAACGTTGGCGTGGGTATCGCCTTGGGTGTCGCCTTCGGACCCATCTTCGGCGCTGCAATCGCCCGCCTGCTCGGCCTCGATAACGAGGAGCCGGCCGAGAAGAACTAACCCAATGAGACCTCACATGAACATCCCGCGCATCGCACTCGTACTCCTTGCGAGCTTGATCTGCGTCGGGAGTTCTCTCGGTCAGCCTGGGGAAGCTCGGGAGCTACTGAAGAAAGCCAAGGCTGGTGATGCGAAGGTGCAGATCAGCCTGAAGTACTGGCCCCAGTGGCGGGGGCCGACGTGGAACGGCGTAGCGTCACAGGCTGATCCGCCGGTAACTTGGAGCGAGACGGAGAACTTGCGGTGGAAGACGCCCATTGAGGGCAGGGGGTTCGCGACTCCGATCGTCTGGGGCGACCGGGTCTTTCTGCTGACGGCGATTGCCCTCGACAAGAAGATGCCGGTGCCGGATGTCATCCCTGCCGGCACGCCAAACATAAATACGCACCCCCAGGTGAAGGGCTCGTGGAAACCGCAGAGGTTCGTGATCGTGTGCCTCGACCGGATCACCGGAAAGGTGCGCTGGAGCCGTACCGTTCACGAGGCGATGCCGCATCAGGGGCATCACAACAAGGGTGGGTTTGCCTCGGCGTCGCCGGTGACGGACGGTGAGCACATCTACGCCTATTTCGGTTCCTTCGGCCTCTATTGCTACGACTTCGAGGGCAAGTTGGTCTGGAAACGCGATTTCAAGCACCAGGCGATGGAGGACTCGTTGGGCGAGGGCAGCTCGCCGGCGCTTTCCGGGGACACGCTGGTGATCGTCGTCGATCAGGAACGACAATCGTACGTCGTGGCGATCGACAAACGGACGGGCAAGAACATCTGGAAGCAGAATCGCGAGGAGACCTCGAACTGGAGCACACCGCGCATCTTCACCCACGCGGGTCGTCGCCAGGTGGTGATCAACGGGCAGACGGTGCGGGCGTACGACCTGGCCACGGGCGATCCGCTCTGGCGATGTGGCGGGCACACAGCGGGCGCGATACCGATGCCGGCGGTTGGCCACGGCCTGGTCTTCACGGCCAGTGGCTGGCGGAAGGACATGCTCCAGGCGATCACCTTGGGGCAGCGGGGCGACTTGACCAACAGCAAGAGCGTGGCCTGGACGCTACGCCGTGGTGTCCCCTACGTGCCATGTCCGATGCTCTGGGGAGAAGAGATCTACCTGCTGGAAGACCAGACCTTCTTCTCTTGCCTCAAGGCGACCGATGGAGCGCGCCACTACCTGAAACACCGCTTGCCCGGCAGGCTCAACTTCAGTGCCTCGCCAGTGGGCGCGGCGGACCGCATCTACTTGCTCAGCGAGGAAGGCTCAACCGTCGTTCTGCAACGCGGCCCGCAGTTGAAAGTCCTGGCGATCAACGAATTGGATGAGAGGTTCCATGCGTCGCCGGCCATCGTCGGCGACGCCATCTACCTCCGGGGCTTTGATCATCTGTATTGCTTCGCGAGATCTCCGCGCTGACAAGACGCGCTGCTTGGGACGATGAGCAGCCGCTATGGTCAGCGCTGTAAGCGGAACTTGGCGGATTTTGGGCAGTCGGATTCGTTCAGAATCCCTATGACGCCGCCGTTTTGCAGGCATAGAATGGCCGAGCAGGTTGCCAGACCCGGGACGTGTTCCGGAGCCAGGAGACCTTTCAATCCCCCAGCACCAAAACCCAGGAAGTACACAGATGAGAGTCCCGATTCTTTGCATTGCGACGGTCGCGTTGATTGTCAGCGTCGCTCCGGCGCAGTTCGCTTCCGAACAGACCCTCCCCGCCGGTTTTCTCGGAGTCACGGGCGGTTCGGGAGGGACATCATTCCCCCAGAACAACGCGAACGACCACAAATGGCAGTGGCACTACGACTCGCCCCAGTTCGTGACCCAGGGCCCGATCACCATCTGTGGCCTCGCCGTGCGAGCCGAGAACGGCAACCTGGCGGTTGGCGCTTTCAACTTCCCGAGTTTCGTGGTCACCATGGCGACCGCCCTCACTGACTACACGGTCGCTGGTCACAGCACCACTTTCGCAGCCAACCTCTCCATGGATGCGACCGTCGTTCGGACGGGGACCTGGGCGGGCGGTCCCGTCCCTGCCAGCGGTGCCCCGGCGGCCGACTGGATCGACATCCCCCTCTCGCAGACGTTCACGTACGACCCCACGCTAGGGGACTTCATCGTCCAGATCGAGAAGTGCGGGACCACCGCGATCTGGGGTGCGGCCATGGACGGCAAGGCCGGCACCGCGGGCGTCAACGGCGGGAATCGCTACGGCGACACCGCAAGCTGTTCATCGACGATCTCCACCTTCGCCAACAACGAATTCGTCCCCCTCGTGCGGATCCGGTACATCGTGGGAGCGAATCAGCCCTGCGCCCCGCCCCCGATCGGGCAGTATCAGGTCAACAGCAACATCTCGTCCCTCGATGTGGACGCCTTGCAGGGCAGCGCGAACTACGGCGCCGTGTCCACCGCGTGCGTCGGTGGCCCACACATTCTGAACTCGATTTCGATCCCGGGCACCCCGACCGACATCGCGGTTGTCTTTGCGGCTATCGGTCCCACGATGCCCCTCAGCTCCCCAAACAACGTGGTCAACATCGACGTCTTTAACGCGACGATGTTCAGCTTCAACGGCGGCGCGCCGAACTTCGCGGGCCTCCTCAACCTGCAGCCACACCCCGGCGCGTTCAGCTTTCCGATCCCGACCGGAGCCCCATTCGTCGGCTCGGCCCAGCAACTCGCCATCGATCCCTCCAACGCTGACGGCTATTCCCTGTCCCAGGCCTCGCAGGTCACGGTCACTCTCGGTTCCACCCTTACCTTGAATCACGCCGATGACGGATTCATCCAGGTCATCCTCAACGCCTCCCCGATCTGCGGCACCTCCGTCGACTTCTACGGGACGTCCTACACGGACATCTTCTCGCAATCGAACGGCTGGGCGAGCTTCGTCTCCGGCAGCACCGCCTTCGTTGCGACGGCGGCCGAATGGCAGACCCTCGAGCCGCGCATCGGCTTCCAGGCGGACCTGGAGCCCAACAACTTCGGCACCGTCACCCTCACCAACAACGGCCCGGCCTTCTCCGGAAGCCCCAGCGCCTCCCACCTCACCATGTCCTACTCAAACGTGACTGAGTGGGGCACCGGCGGTTTGGGTGTCACCAGCTACGACATCGTCTTGAACGGCGGCAACGGCCACGAGATCGCGAACTTCACGACTGACGGCACCTGGGGCATTACCGCGGTCGCCGGCGGCATGACCCTCGGCGCCGGTGGCACGCATCCGCCGCTGGTGAGCTTCGACGGGCTCAACGGCGCGGGACTCCAGGCCAACGTGGCCGGCACCGACTCGGTCGTCGACTTCAACCCGGGCGGCATGCTGCCCAATGCGTCCGGCTGGTCCAACATCGTGTTCCCGCTCCTCGACGGCTCGGCCTACTTCGTCCAGTAGCAGCACACTGATCGACAGCGTCATCCGGATGCTCCGGATGACGCTGCCACGGGCGCCGCGGCGCCGTCCGATAGCATGGGCAAGATGAGCGAAGACGGCGAACTGGAAGCGCTGTTCGAACCCTACGACCCGGAGGTGGTGGGAGCAGCGCGCGCGTTGCGCGCGCTGGTGCTGGATGCTTGTCCCGGCGCCACCCAGATCGTGCAGCCGGGGTGGAAGGCGGTGACCTATACCCGAGGGGGGGCAATGAAGGGCGCGATCTGCGCGCTCGGTCTGCACAAGAGCTGGGTGAACCTCCAGTTTCCCCAGGGCACGTCGCTCGAAGACCCCGGCGGACTGCTCGAGGGAACAGGGAAGGCCATGCGCCACGTGAAGGTCCACTCTGCCGACGGGATGGACGAAGCGGCCTTGTCGGCGCTCGTGCTGCAGGCTGACGAGTTGGTGAGCTAGCCCGGCTGCACAGTGCCCATCCCCGCGCTCCCGTCACGGTGCCGTTAGGGTGAGCGCATGAGCGACTCAAAAAAACGCTACGTCGTGCGGCCCATCACGTTGCCGCGCGACTATCTGGATTTACTCCTGTCCGGACCGTTCTGGTTCGTGGCCTTCCTCAAGTATCTCGTCGGCACGGCCGTCGGGGTCTTCGGCATGATCAAGGGACACAGCCCTTCCGCAGTGCTCGGCTTCATGCTCGCGATCTCCGCCTTCCTCCGCCACCTGATGCTGTGCATTTACAACGCGCAGTTGCGCGAGCGGCGGTCGGAATAGCCCGTGCGGAAACGCGTGGTGCAGTACGAGTACCGGGCGCGACGGCTGCGCCGCCCGTTACCTGTCATGATGGTGCTCCGATGACCGACATCCCATTCGATCAACCCGTCAGCGGGCGCAACCTGGCGCCCGGTACCCTGGGTGATCAGCTGAGTTCGTCGCCGGCGGTGCTGGTGTTTCTGCGTCACTTCGGCTGACCGTTCTGCCGCGAGACGGTGGCCGATCTCCAGGCCGTCGCCGCCGCGGACCCGCAGTTTCCGCGGGTCGTCTTTGTGCACCAGGGCACCGAAGAGGTGGCAGATGCGCTGATGCCCAAGCTTTGGGCGGAGGCTCCCGCCATCTCCGACCCGGAGCGGAAGCTGTACATCGGGTTCGGGCTGAAGCGGACGACGGCGATGAAGCTGCTGCATCCGTTGGCCTTCATCCACGGGTTGCGGGCGCTCCTCAAGGGGCACGGGATCGGAAGCCCGCGTGGCGCCGACGTCCTGCAGATGCCGGGAGCGTTCCTCGTCCACGACGGACGGATCGTGTGGGAGCACCCCTTCGAGGGGGGCGCCGGCGACCTGCCCGACTGGAAGGACGTGAAGCGGCGCGCCGCGGCGGCTACGGAAGCGTAGGGGCACGCGGTTCCCCGCGACCGTGATCAGTGGGATTCGCGGGGGATCTCGGCGCCGCTGCCCCCGACGAGGAAGTCGAAGTCCATCCCTTCATCGGCTTGCAGCACGTGTTCGTGGAACATGCGCAGGTAGCCGCGTGGAGGGAGCTCCGTCGTGGGCTGCCAGGCGGCGCGGCGCCGGGCGAGCTCTTCGTCGGTGACGTCGAGGTGAAGGGTGCGGGCCGGGACGTCGAGCTCGATCCAGTCGCCGTTCTGAACCAGCGCCAGGTTGCCGCCGACGGCGGACTCCGGAGCGACGTGAAGAACCACCGTCCCGTACGCCGTGCCGCTCATGCGCGCGTCGCTGATGCGCACCACGTCGGTCACGCCGCGCTCCAGCAGCTTCTTGGGCAGCGCCATGTTGCCGACCTCGGGGAAGCCGGGGTAGCCCTTGGGACCACAGCCCTTCAGCACCATGACGTCCGCCTCGGTGATGTCGAGGTCGGGATCGTCGATGCGCGCCTTGTAGTCGTCGATGTCCTCGAAGACGACGGCGCGGCCACGGTGCTGCATCAACTCCGGCGTGGCGGCCGATGGCTTGAGCACGGCGCCGGACTCGCAGAGGTTGCCGCGCAGGACGGCGATGCCGCCGTTGCTGGCGACGGGATCGGCAAGGGGACGGACGACGCCCTCGTTGAAGCACTCCGCGTCGGCGCAGTTCTCCCACAGGGTCTTGCCGTTCACGGTGAGAGCCTCCCGGTCGATCCGGTCACCGATCTCCTTGATGATGGTCGGCAGTCCCCCCGCGTAGAAGAAGTCCTCCATCAGGTGCTTGCCCGACGGCATCAGGTCGAGCAGGCACGGGACGTCGCGTCCGATCCGGTCCCAGTCGTCCAGGTCGAGGGGCACGCCGACGCGACCCGCGAGAGCGAGGAGATGCACGACCGCGTTGGTCGATCCGCCGATGGCGGCGTTGGTCACGATGGCGTTTTCGAACGCCCCGCGGGTGAGGATGCGCGACAGCCGCAGATCTTCGTGGACCATCTCGACGATCCGCAACCCCGCGTGGTGCGCGAGCGCGTGTCGGCGCGCATCAACGGCCGGGATCGCCGCGTTGCCCGGCATGCCCGCGCCCAGGCTCTCCACCATGCATGCCATGGTCGACGCGGTGCCCATGACCATGCAGTGACCGGCCGAACGCGACATGCAGGCCTCCGCGTCCATGAACGACTCGATGGACATGCGCCCCGCCCGGCACTCCTCGCTGAACTCCCATACCGACGTCCCCGAACCGATGGGCTGGCCGCGGTAGTTGCCGTTCAGCATCGGCCCGCCCGAGATAGTGATCGTCGGGAGATCGCAGCTTGCCGCGCCCATCATCAACGAGGGCGTGGTCTTGTCGCAGCCCACGAGCAGGACCACACCGTCCAGCGGATTGGCACGGATGGACTCCTCCACGTCCATGGACGCCAGGTTCCGGTAGAGCATGGTGGTCGGTCGCATCAGCGTCTCGCCCAGCGACATCACCGGGAACTCGAGCGGGAAGCCGCCCGCTTCGTTCCCAGCGACATCACCGGGAACTCGAGCGGGAAGCCGCCCGCTTCGTAGACGCCGTACTTCACCCGCTCCGCGATCTGCCGCAGGTGCGCATTGCACGGGGTCAGCTCAGACCAGGTGTTGCAGATGCCGATCACCGGCCGGCCGTCGAACATGTGCGACGGCGTCCCCTGGTTGCGCATCCAGCTCCGGTGGATGAACCCGTCGCGGTCGTTGGGGCCGAACCACGCGGCGCTGCGTCTTCCTGGTTTGCGAGTCGATCCGGCCACCGGGTTCAGCCTCCGAAACGCGCCGCCGGCGGCCCGGTGACGTCCATCGAGATCTCGAACAGACCACCCGCGAGGGGTTCTTTGGTGCGTGCGTTCGGATCGAGTCCTACGGCGGCTGTCGTCACGTACAGGGTGTCGAGGTCAGGGCCGCCGAATGTGCAGCTGGTCACGTTGGACACGGGCATGGGAATCTGTGAGACCAGCGCGCCCGTCGGATCGAAACGACTGATGCGCGCACCCGCGAAGTGACCCAGCCAGAGATGGTCCTCGGTATCCACCGTCATGCCGTCCGGGTACCCGGCCTCCTCGGGGATCGTGATGAAGGGGCGCTTGCCCGAGATCGCCCCGTCAGCGGAGACGTCGAACGCGTAGATCGTCCGCTCCATCGAGTCGGTGTGGTACATGACCGAGCCGTCCAGGTTGAACGCCGGTCCGTTGGTGACCAGGTAGTCGTCGTCCATCCGCGTGCATGTCCCGTCGGGATCGAGCCGGTAAAGCGCGCCGCATCGTTCCTGTTGGGCCGCGTCCATGGTGCCCGCCCAGAGACGACCCCAAGCGTCGCACTTGCCGTCGTTCATGCGGTTGCCCGGGCGATCAGGCTCCGGATCAACGAGTGGCGACTGCCGATCCTCCTCTAGGTCGAGGAGGGCGAATCCGTCCGCGAAGCCCGCCACGAACCCGCCCGACGCGCGGGGGATGAGGGAGCCGATGGGGCGGGTCATGGGCCACGTGCGCTGCTCGCCGGTCGATGGGGTGTAGCGACAGACGGCGGGCGCCAGGATGTCCACCCAGTAGAGCGCCTCCTCCTCGGCGATCCACACGGGCCCTTCCCCGAGTTCGGCGCCAGCTTCCCAGACACAGCGAGGCTCGGACACGGTCATGCCCAACCTCCGTCCACGAGGTAGTCCTGCCCCGTGCATCCGCTCGCGTCGTCTGACGCGAGGAAGAGAACCAGCCGCGCGCACTCCTCTGGTTGGAGGAAGCGCTGCAGGCACTGCCCGCCCATCACGTCGGACTCGTACTTGGGTGTCTTCCAGAGGCGGATCTGACGCTCGGTCATGATCGCCCCCGGCAGGACCGCGTTCACTCGGATGCCCTTGGGGCCGAGTTCGCGGGCGAGCGCCCGCGTCATGCCGGTCACGGCGGCCTTCGACATGGTGTACACCGGCAGCTCGTCCTGACCCAGCATCCAGGTGATGGATCCCATGTTGACGATCGACCCGCCACCGACCGCCTCCATGCCCGGCGCCACCGCCTGGGCGGCGAAGAACTGGTGTTTGAGGTTAGTGGCGATGCGATCGTCGAAGTACTCGGGGGTCACATCGGAGAAGGCGTGACGCGTGTCGTCGGCGGCGTTGTTGACGAGCACGCGCACCGGACCGAGTGCGTCCACGATGGCGCCGACGGCGGCGCGCAAGGCGTCGATGTCACGGAGATCCGCCGCGACGAAGCACGCTTCCTGCCCGTTCCCTCGCAGCTCTTCCGCCACCGCCTTTCCCGCGTCCTCCTGCAGGTCGATCAACCCGACCCGCGACCCTTGCGCACCGAAGTGCCGCGCGAGGCACGCGCCGATCCCGGAAGCGCCTCCGGTCACCAGGACCGTGGCGCCGTCGAGGCTCGGATAACTCGCAAAGGAAGACATGGTCGTTGGATTGTAGGGGGTAGCCGGGATCTCGGCGTTCAGGCCAGGGGAAGGACCGTCGCCAGCACGCGGGTCACCAGGATCCCTGCCACGCCCATGACGGTGAGGAGCAGGGAGACGGTCCTCAAGGTCTCTCCCTCGGGTAAGCCGCTGACTTGCACACGACCCAGAAGCCGCTGTCGTTCATCCAGGCGAGGGGATGGACCCACGGGCCAACCGGGTGCTCTTAGCGGCGAATGGGGACCAGGTGCACGGCCCGAAGGTCGAGGAGGAATTGGCGGAGTGGCTTGGCGGCGAAGACGGAGAGACGGCTGCGACCCGCGGGTAGGCGCATGCGCCCGATCCCGGTCGTGCGGTAGTCGTTCCAGGTGCCCGTCCCCGCGACCTTGGAGGTGACACGCTGGTCACCGCTCGATACCACGACGTGATTGCCCGCTGTTCCGTCGGCGCAGGCGTAGTCGAGTTGGAGTTCGTAGGTGCCGGCGGCCGGGAGGTCGAAGGTCCAGGTCGCGTGATCGTCCAGTCCGCTCCAGAATCCCAGGTTTCCGTACGTCCCCTCGTAGCGGAGCGAGGCGCCGTAGATCTCCGCTCGCGCGGCGGTGAGTGCCAGGGCCCCGTTCGATGGGCTCGGCGTGACCGGGCGCGGTTCGTTACCCACGAAGCTCCGTCGCGGCGGCGGACGGGATCGCACGAACGCCAGCAAGTCGGTGAGTTGTTCGGGGCTCAGGTCCTTCTCCAGACCCTCGGGCATCTGGGACGAGCCAGAGCTGCGCAGCTCGTCGATGTCCTTGCGCAGCAGGTTGACCTCGTTGCCTTGCAGGTCGACGAGCTTGATGCTGCCGCCGCTCTCTTCCGTGATGAGGCCGGTATGGACATCACCGTCGTGGGTCCACGCGTCGTAGCTCAGGTAGCGGGCCTCCACGGCGCGATTGGGATCGAGGATGGCGACCAGCAGCGTGCTCGTGGAGCGGTCTGCCAGCGTTCCGAGGTCGGGGCCGATGCCGCGTCCGACGCCGCCGAGGGCGTGGCAGCTCCCGCAGGTCTTGGCGAAGACGTCGCGACCGCGGGCCGCGTCTCCCACCAGCCCCTCGATTCGTCTACTCCAGGACGCGATCACGTCTGCGCGGTCGGTGGGCGCGCCGCGTTCCAACAGGCGCGCCGCGCGTTCGCGCGCGGCCTCGGGGAGGCGACGCAAGAGCACGGGGCGGCGGGCCGCGTCGATCTCTCTCGCGCGTACCGTGCCCGCCGCGACGGCGTCGACAATCGCCTGTGCCCACTCGGGGCGCTGCAGAAGCAGGTCGAGGATCGTGGCTCGCAGGTGCGGGCCGTGACCTCGCCATCCGGCGATCAGCATGTCCGGAAGCCGTGGCGTGCCGAGGGCTGCGAGGCGTCTCGCGGCGGCTTCCTGAAGCGCCCCGGGACACCGGGGAGCGAGGAGCCCGGCCAGGGTCTTCATGTCGTCGTCGCGTTTCGCGGCCTCTCGGCCGATGAGGGCTACGGCGCGAACACGCCGCGCCGTCGGCGTCGCCGTATCCACGAGGGCCGCGCGTGCGCTCGCCAGGTGTTTCGCCAGCGGTCCGCCGTTCGCCGCGGCCATCCCGGCGCGGTCCATGGCGTCCAGCAGGGTGAGGAGCGGGCGGTTCGCGGCGCTGTCACCCGACTCGAGGAGTTGCTCAAGCACGCGCGCTGCCTGCGGCGCGAGCCCGACGCCGACCGCGGTCTGGCCGAGGGGAGCGAGGAGCGCCACCGGGATGTCCGCGCCGTCCGCGAGACGCTCCAACCCGTCGAGGACGGTGGCCAGGTTCTTTCGCCCGAGCGAGCTGAGGATCGCCGCGCGCAGGAACGGGTCTGCGTGATCGCGCCACGCCATCCGCGCCAGGGCCAGCGCGGCCCGCGGGTCGTCGCACGAGCCGAGCGTACAGGCGAGCTGCAAGCGTACCTGTGACGCGTCGTCATCCACGCGCGCGATGAGGGCCTCCACCAGTCGTGGTGCGCCGTCGATTCGACCCTCGCAGAGGCGCACGGCGTGTCGGCGGACGCCAGGGTGGACATCGTCGAGCGCCGCCCGGACGTGTTCGGCGTTCAGCGCGCCGAGCCCGTCCAGGGCGCAGAGCGCATGGAGCCGGGCGGTCGGGCGTTCCGCATCTTCCGTCATCCTCGCGAGCCGCGGCGCCACCGACAGGTCACCCCGGTGCACGAGAAGCCGGTGCGCCATGTCACGTTGGACGCCGTTCGGGCTCTCGAGGACGTTGGCCAGTTCGTTCGCATCGAGCGCGTCGAACCGCGGGACGGGGCGCGGCTGGCCGCGTATGGGCAGCACGCGATAGATGCGTCCGAGGTCCTTGCCTGCCCGCAGGTCGAGCCGCTTCTCCCAGTCGTCCGGGATCCACTCCGGGTGCTCGATGACCAAGCGCGCCATGTCCGAGATCCACAGCGCGCCGTCCGGACCGGTGCGCACCATGGTGGGGCGGAACCACGGGTCGCTCGACGCCAGGAACTCCGCGTCCTCTTCACCAGGGGCGCGGCGGCTGGTGAACGTCACTCCGGAAGGGGTCGGTGTCTGGCGGTGTACGAGCCCGTGGCTCGGCTCGCAGAAGAACAGGTCTCCGGAGAACGCCGGGCCGAGGATCGTGTCCCGGTAGACGGCGAAGCTGCATGCGGATGTCAGGTGACTGGCGTCGCTCGGGGTGTTGAACCGTGCGGGCACGGGCATCCTCGGGAAGACGCGTGCCTTCCCGGCTTGCTCGGGGACCGCAACGCGCGCCGTATGGGCGGCGACGTGAGGGTTGCGCCGCAGGTAATGGTCGCCGAGTACGAAGTGCCAGAGCGGGTTGCTGTTGTTGCCGCCGAACCAGTTGCCCCAGTCGTCACGGCTGCGTCCGAACTGTGTCTCGCCGGACTGCGGGTCAAGGACGCCGGCATCCGGGAGCATCCGGAAGTCGCGTCCGCTGATGTCGACGACGGCGCCCGTCGCAACGGAGCGAATGCGCCCGCCGCTGTCTCCGTTGGCGCCGTAGACGTGGTTGTCCAGGCCCCAGCGGAATCCGTTGGCGCGGTGTTGCTGGTTGCCGGTGCCGAAGCCTTGGAACAGGATCACCTCGTGGTCGGCGCGGCCGTCGCCGTCACGATCCTCGGCATACAGGACATCCGGCGGGCAACAGATCAGGACTCCGTCGCGCCACGCCATGACGCCGGTCGGAAACGAGAGCCCATCCTTGAACACGGTG
>JABSRK010000429.1 GCA_013213915.1 Planctomycetota bacterium | reverse complement strand
GGCGCTTCCTTCAGTTTCTGATGGGCCTTGAACGGAGGGTTGTCGAGGATGTGGCGCTCGTTGTTCAGCCACAAGTGCGTTGGGTAGTAGCTGTGGGCCTCGCGCTGGCAGTTGTATCCGTAGAAGAGATCGAAGCCCTGCCGGTTTGGATCGCCTGTAGAGCCGACGGGACCCAGGCCCCACTTGCCCATGGCTCCCGTCGTGTAACCCGCGCTCTTCATCACCTCGGCGACCGTGTGCGCATCATCGGGTATGGGCCACTGGCCCTCGGGCCGGACGGGTTTGTTCCCGCGGATCCACGCGCGCGAGAGGTGGCGCCCGGTCATCAGAACGCATCGGGAAGGCGCGCATACAGGGGCGCCGGCGTAGTGCTGGGAAAAACGCATGCCCTCGCGCGCGAGACGATCTATGTGGGGTGTCTTGATCTTCTCCTGTCCGTAGCAGCCGAGCTCGCCATAGCCGAGGTCGTCAGCGAGGATGAAGACCACGTTGGGACGATCCTGGGACGGGAGCAGGGCCGCCAGGCAGAGCACGAGGCACAGGGCGCGCATGGTGAAACTCCTCAGGAAGGTCACGTAGCGTCCCCGGGCCCGGCGTGGGCGTCAAGCAGCCGCCCATGAGGCGTAGGCAGGCGTGCCCGGGAGGCGCCGAGCGCGTGCGCCCCGCGGGTACGATGCGCCCGTGACCGAAGACGCTCCTGATCTCGTCCGGCTGAATCGCTTCCTGGCTCTCGCTGGCGTCTGTAGCCGCCGTGCGGCTGACGACCTCATCCGGGATGGTCGCGTGCGGGTCGATGGCGCCGCCGTTCCTGAGTCCGGCGTGAAGGTCGATCCCGTCACGAGCGTGGTGACCGTCGATGGGCGACGCGTGGGGCTACAGGAAGCGGTCCATCTGGCGTTCCACAAGCCGAAGGGGGTGGTTTGCACGAACGCGGATGGTGAGCGCCGCCGCCGCGTCATCGATTGCTTTCCGCGCAGCGCCGGGCGGCTGTATCCGGTCGGGCGCCTCGACGCGGATTCGACGGGTCTGATCCTGGTGACCAACGATGGTGGTTTCGCCGAGAAGGTCGCTCATCCCAAGCACGGGATCGAGAAGATCTATGAGGTCCTGGTGAAGGGACGCCCGACGGCGGACGCCCTCGGCCGTCTCCGAGAGGGGGTTCACCTCGGGGATACGGAGACCTCGGCGTGCCGCGTCCATGCCCGGCCTCTCGCAGACGGCGGGACGGTTCTGACCCTGACCCTGGGTGAAGGGAAGAACCGGGAGATCCGCCGCATGTGTGCGCGCGTGGGCTATCCAGCGCTCGAGTTGCGCCGGGTGCGCATCGGCACGGTCACATTGGGCGAACTGGCGGTCGGCGCGCACCGCCCACTCGCCCAGCGCGAGATAGATGATCTGCTGGCTGGACGCAATCAGCGTGGCCAGGGCGGTAGGTCGTAGGGCGAGCCGAGCGCTTTTCCGATGCGTTTCGGACGTTTCTTGAAGGCGTCGCTCCGGGGATGGCGTCTGGGCTGTTTGGTGACCTCGAAAAAGAACGTCTTGTAGGTGGACGGGGTGACGCCTGCTGCGTGAAGGCGGGTCCGCTCGTAGAATGCCCACGATGTCGGACAGGACCCAGTACTACATCACGACTCCCATCTACTACGTGAACGACCGGCCCCACATCGGGCACGTCTACAGCACGACGGTGGCGGACGCGATGGCGCGGTTCATGCGGCTCCGGGGACGCGACGTGTTCTTCCTCACTGGGACGGACGAACATGCGGCCAAGGTCGTAGACAGGGCGGTCGAGAACGGGGTCTCGCCCCAGGAGTGGGCCGACCGGAACGCCGGGTATTTCCGGCGCACGTTCGAGGAGCTTCGGATGAGTCACGACGACTTCATTCGGACGAGCGAGGATCGGCACAAGGAGGGCGTGACCCGGTACGTGTCCCAGCTCATGGAGACCGGCGATGTCTACCTGGGAGAGTACGAGGGCTGGTACGACGCCGGGCAGGAGGAGTACGTCCCGGAGAACAAGGCACGTGAATACGAGTTCAAGTCACCGATCAACGGCAAGCCGCTCGTCAAGAAGTCGGAGAAGAACTACTTCTTCAGGTTGAGCGCGTATGCCGATGCGTTGCTCGCCCATCTGGACGCGAGTCCCGACTTCGTCGTGCCTGAGGCACGCAAGAACGAGCTCGTCGGGCGTATCAACGAGGGGCTGCTCGACGTCCCCATCTCGCGTGCCGGTGCCGGCGAATGGGGGATCCCGGTCCCTGGCGATCCCGATCACACGATCTATGTCTGGATCGACGCGCTGTTCAATTACCTGACGACCGTGGACACGGATGACCGGAGGAAGTTCTGGCCCGCCGACGTCCACTTGCTGGCGAAGGACATCTTGTGGTTTCACGCCGCCATCTGGCCCGCCATGCTCATGGCCCTGGGCAAGATCCCGGGCAACGAGTGGATTCAGCTCCCGCGCCAGATTTGCTCCCACAGCTTCTGGGTCGCCGACGGCAAGAAGATGAGCAAGAGCCTCGGCAACTTTGTCGACTTGGAGAAAATCTCGCATTACGTGGACACGTTCGGGCTCGACGCGTTGCGGTACTTCCTCCTCGGCTACGGGCCCATCGGCACGGGAGACCGGGACTTCGCCGAGGGACGCTTCATCGAGGCGTACAACAAGGAGTTGGCGAACGTGGTCGGCAACGGGGCGAACCGCGTCGCGAGCATGATCGGGCGCTATTGCGGCGGCGTGTTGCCTGAGGCCACGGAAGAGGTCGAGACCACGGACGCGTTGCAATCCGCCGTGTCGGATTCCGTCGCACGCTACGTCAGGGAGGTCGAGGCG
>JABSRK010000428.1 GCA_013213915.1 Planctomycetota bacterium | reverse complement strand
CCCGCGGCTGCTTCAGCATGAGCTTGTGATGGTAGTGATACACCTCGCCTCCGAGGACGGTCTCCATCGCATGGACGATCCGCTCGCTTCGCGTGATGGCGCTATAGACGTCGTCCCGTAGCTCGTTTCGAACCGTGAGCAGCGACGTCGTCCCGTCTGCGTCACTGCGCGCGAGCGCGTCTTCCTTGACGTCGGAGTCAGCCGCGCTCAGGAGCTGCAGCAACCGCGTCTCGTCGGGAGAGAGCAGACCATCGACCAGGAAGTACCCGTCCTCGTCGAAGCGTCGTCGCTCGTCATCGGAGATCCGCCAGCTCATCACCCCCTCACGACGCTCGGAACGAACCTCAGCAACCTCAACGAGGTCGGACACATGACGGGTTTCTCCCATGAACGATGCACGGCCCGCCAGGACATCCAGGGCGGCCAATCGCTCTGCCCTACCCCGGAGTCGCAGGGGGCACCGATCACTCTATGACATAACGCCCCCCGTGGAACCCGAAGCTCGCGTATATCCGAACCTCGTTCCTGGCACGTGACGAGATCGCTCCGCGACCACGGAGGCAGGTCGCTAACCATCGCCCCCCGTCAAGCGAAGAGAGCCATTCAGCACGGACTGTCTTGACCGCTTCATGTAGACTGACCCTCCACGACTCTTGGGGAGGGCTTGCCGTGTCATGCAGATTCGTGACGGGCTTCGGCGTCTTGTTGCTGCTCGGCGCCTGCACGCACACCAAAGATGCCGCCATCCGGACGACCGGGTCGCGCCCTCTCAGCGAGGTCGCCCGGTCGCTCGGACTGACCGTAAGGCCCACGGGCTTCGCTGAGGATCGCCTCCTCGTACACCGGGATGGCCGATCCTTCTACGTGATGGCCGGCAAGCACTACTACCGCTTCATGGGCGACCGCAAACAGCTTCCCGGCGCTGAGGTGATTCAGGTCACCCGCAGTGACCTGCTCTTGCCGAGCGAACTGGTCGCGGCCCTGCGGCGAGATCTCGACGGCTCACGATCCCAATCGGCCGAAAGCTCAACCCAACCAGCGCAAACGGCGGACGCGAAGCCGCCACGTCTCGGCGGCCTGACGGTTGTCATCGACGCAGGACACGGCGGCACGGATCCAGGCGCAATTTACGGCGGCATTCACGAGAAGGCCGTGGTCCTGGCCGTCGCGCTCGCGACGATACGCAAGCTGAAGGCTCTGGGTGTCCAGGCTATTCCAACCCGCACCAGCGACACGCGCCCGTCCCTCGACGCACGCGCCAGCCTCGCGAATCGACGCAAAGCCGACCTGTTCATCTCCATACACGCCGACAGCGCGAGCCGGCGAAGTGCTTCCGGAGTCGGGGCGTTTTTTCGCGCCGACGGCGCACGTGGACGCCAGTCGCGCAAACTCGCTGTCGCAGTGGTCGACGGCATCGTGACGCGCACGGATGCAAGCAACCGTCGCGCACGTGCCGATTCGCGTGGACTCCGGGTGCTGCGTAAGACGCACATGCCCGCGATCCTGCTCGAGATCGGGTTCCTGACGAACGCCGCCGAGCGACGACGCCTCGTCGATGCGCGTTACCAGGAACGCGTCGCGCAGGGCATCGTCGATGGCATCAAGGGATACATGTCCCGCACCGGCACGGCGGCCCTGCGCCGTGTCGGCGCGACCCCGCCGCGCTAACGACTCAGTTGTCGTTGGCGACGCCGCTCTTCTTTTCTTCCTTCTTGCCAGACTTCGAAACAAGGTCGAGGGTGACCTTCTCGACCTTCTTGTTCGCGCTGGGCTGGATCTCGCCCTTGCCCGCTGCCACCACCGTTCCACCGTGTGGCGCGACGACGGCACGATACGCGGCGAGCGCGTCCCGGGTCATGCGGTCGCTCGCCGCGATCTGCAGTGCGACCTCGAGCCGTGCTACTGCGCCTGGAGTGTCGCCGGCAGCGTGAAGCGCCGCGGCCTCCTGGTGCATGGTCATGAGGCGAACGTTCACCGGGAGCGTATCCGCGTCGGCTGCGTTGAACGATCTGGAGGCGAGCGCATGGTCACCAGCCTTCGAAGCTCTGAAGCCCTTCACGAGGTGCTTCAGACTCGAGGTGCTCATCGATGTATCCAACTGTCGCAGGCCCTTGACGTCGAACCAGGGCTTGCCGTTGAGGATCTCGGAGACCTCGGCTGTGACCACCCAGCGGGAGTAGTTCTTGGCGTGGATGATCTGGTTCGCTCCCTCCGACATGCGCGAGATGAAGAAGTGCCTGTGGTCTTGCTGGTAGGCCTTCTTGTCCCATAGCGCTGCGCTGTCGGACCAGGCTGAGAAGTTCTGATACCAGTCCTTCTCGAATTTCGTGTAGACAGGTCCGTCCAGTTGCCCGAGGCGGTGAAACTGCACGACGAACGTGACGGTGAGTCCTTCGAAGGGCTGCGGGTTACCGAGCACCTTCTCAAGGGCGATGGTCTGGACCTCTTTGTCCTGGGCTGCGCTGGGAGCGGCCGACATAGCCACGAACATCAGGGCAACGAGGCCACCGGTGAACTTGATCATCGGACAGGCTCCTCAGTGCTGCGCGAAAAGGCGCGTCAAGGCGAAGGAAGACGCCATCCGGCACACAGCCGGATATATCTCTGCTCGTCTTCCTCCCCTCCTCATTCCATCGGCCTCCAAGCAGGGGTTCTGAACTGAACAGGCGGGAATCGACACCAGCGCCTCAGGCCGACGGACCCTCCAGCGCAGAGCAAAAGATCGGGGCTCCACGTGTCCCGTTTTCGTGCAGTCGCAGTTGCTCCGTGACCGATAGCAAGGGTTGGCTACCACGCGCCTCGCGGTTGGCGCATCATCCCTCCCTCTGATCGAGATCTATACGACATGA
>JABSRK010000427.1 GCA_013213915.1 Planctomycetota bacterium | reverse complement strand
CCTGTTCAGAGGGGGCAACGTGCATCCGGGGATTGGTCTCCCGCTTAACCAGCAAACGGATGGCAGGCTGACATGATCAGATGATCTGAATAGGCCTTGCGGGTGATCATCAAGTCCCGCCCATGCACTCTTAAAGGCCCCGTGGAGCCCGCGTAGCAAATCCACGGACTATCCTAAGAAGAAGCCTAGTCGTGCTTGCGTCTCATACGCGGCGACACACGGCATTACCAAGAAGACAAGCGTCTTTCGTTGGCCCGCTGCGGCGGATAACTTTCGATTCGGACGTCGTGACTTCGAGGAAGCCACCCACTTCTTCAAAAGGACGACTACCATGTCGGATGCAACCCCGAACTTTCCGGGTCAGGTCGCTGGTGCCGGCGACGATCAGGCGCTCTTCCTCAAGCTCTTCTCGGGCGAGGTGCTGACCGCCTTCGAACAGACCAACGTCACGATGGAGCGCCACAACGTCCGCACCATCACCTCTGGCAAGTCCGCCACGTTCCCGGTCTCTGGCCGTGCGAGCGTCGAGTACCATACCCCCGGCGCGGAAATCCTCGGCGGCGCGGTGAAGCACGGTGAGAAGGTCATCACCATTGATGGCAAGCTCATCTCCACGACCTTCCTCGACGAGCTTGAGGACGCCAAGAACCACTACGACGTCCGCTCGATCTACTCGGTCGAGGCTGGCCGCGCTCTGGCGCGTCAGATGGACCGTCACGTTCTTCAGGTCACCGCGCTCGCGGCCCGCACCACCACGTCGGACGTCGATCTTCCGGCTGGCGGTACCATCACCGAGGCCTCCTCTGGCGACTTCGATGACGGCGACAAGCTGGTCGAGGCCATGTTCATGGTCTCCCAGATCTTCGACGAGAAGGACGTTCCCGAGGAGGACCGCTTCGTCTACGTCAAGCCCTCGGCTTACTACAAGCTGATTCAGTCCGAGAAGGCCATCAACCGCGACGTCGGCGGTGAGGGCTCCATCGCGATGGGCAAGATCTGGAACATCGCGGGTCTGGACATCGTGAAGACGACCAACCTCCCGACCGGCAACGTCACGGCTTCGACCACGGACGCTGGTTCCCGCGACGCCTACGTCGGCGACTACACCGGCCTCGAGTTCCTCGCGGCTCACAAGTCGGCGGTCGGCACTCTCAAGATGATGGACCTCGCGTCCCGCATCGACTACGACCCGCGCCGGCTCGGCTGGCTGACGGTCGCGAAGTACGCGGTCGGCCACGGTGTCCTGCGGCCTGAAGCGGCCATCCAGGGCATGCGCGCCTAATCGCCTAACCCAACCCCAAGGGGGAGACATTGGATCAACTGGTCCGGTGCCTCCCCCTTTTTTTCGTCAGAGGCCCCATGTCCACTCAATTCACCTCCGAACTCGACGCGGTGAACGCCATGCTGCGTGCCATCGGCGAGGCCCCCGTCAGTTCCCTTGAAGACGTCCGAGCGGCAGACGCGCTGATCGCCATCGACGTGCTGCGGGAAGTGACCCGCGAGATGCTCCTGAAAGGCTGGAGCTTCAACCGCGACTACGATTTCCCGCTGTCCGCCCAAGCGACAGCCCCGTTCAACATCGAGCTGCCTGAGAACGTCCTCTCCATCAGCGTCTCCGCGTGCGACAGCCAGTGGCGACTGCAGGAGCGCGGCGGGCGTATCTACGATGTGGGTCAGCGGACGTTCGCGTTCTCCCCCGGCAAGACCCTCCGCTTCGACATCATCTGGAACACGCCCTTCGACGAGACCACCGAGGCCTTCCGGCGCTACGTGACCATCGTCGCCGCGCGGAGGTTCCAAGACGACACGGTCGGGGACCAAGCTCAGAACGCCTACAAGCAGCGTGACGAGGTTATGGCCCGCGCCGCCCTTAGCCGGGATGAGCGCCGCCGCGCGCCTCGCGGTGTCCTCAAGAACATCACCGCGCTCTCCATCCTCAACCGCCGCCCGAGGCCCTACTGATGATCGTCAGCTCACCCATCGCCAACCTGATCAACGGCGTCAGCCAGCAGCCCTACTCGCTCCGCCTCGCGTCTCAGGCGGAGGCTGTGAGCAACTTCAACCCGACTCCGGTCGAGGGCCTCCGCCGCCGCCCGCCCACCACCCACGTCGCCGCCCTCTCCTCCACGAATTGGGAGAGCGGGTTCATCCACCCCATCGACCGCGACAACGTCGAGCAGTACCTCGTGAAGATCGTGGACGGGGACCTCAAGGTCTTCGACTTGGCGGGGGTGGAGCAGACGGTGAACTTCCCCAGCGGGAAGACCTACCTCGCCGGCACGGCTGCGGACTTCAAGGCCGTCACGGTGGCCGACTACACCTTCATCGTGAACCGCTCGGTGACCGTAGCGATGGACCCCGCGCTCACCTCTCAGCGCGACCCAGAGGCCCTCGTCAGCATCCGACAGGGCAACTACGGGCGCACGTTCAAGATCTTCATCAACGGCGTCGCGCAGGCCACCTTCACGACCCCTGATGGGGACACGGCGGCGGACGTTAGGCAGATCGACACGGACTACATCGCGGCCCAGCTGAAGGCTGAGCTGGACGCCAACCTCGACCCCGCCGAGTTCGCCATGTTCCGGGTGGCCTCGACCATCCGCATTCGCTCGCTCACCGCGACCGACTTCACCATCTTCGCTGAGGATGGGTCGGGCGGGACCGGCTCGGTTGTGGTCAAGGGTCAGGTGCAGCGGTTCACCGATCTACCCCGCGCCGCGTTCAAGCACTTCGCGGTCGAGGTGGTCGGCGACAACACCAGCGCCTTCGACAACTACTACGTGGACTACGACCGCGAGGCCGCCACCCGCGCCACTGACGGGACCTGGGTCGAGCCCGTGCAGGGCCACATCA
>JABSRK010000426.1 GCA_013213915.1 Planctomycetota bacterium | reverse complement strand
AGTTGCTTGACCTCGGCCTGAAGGTGTTGTCGCTGGAGGCCTTGGGAGGCGATCTCCGAGCGGAGCATCTCCGTCTCGGACTCGAGGATGTGGTTGCGGACCTCCAGCTTTTCTACCTGGGTCTTGGCAGTGGCGACCGCGGCCTTGAGGAGCGTGATATCGGCGGATTGCTGGGAGATCTGGGCCTTGAGTCCCAAGACGTCTGCCTGCATTTCGAGGCGTGCGCGGTCGGCGTCGATGCTCTTCTGGTTGCGCAGGGACTCTTCGAGCAGAGCTCGTATGTCGTCAAGCACCTTCTTCTGTGAGGCGAGGGTCTGCTGCAACTGCTTCGTGAGGATCTCGTGCAAGTCCACGACACGGGGCTGTTGGGCCGGAGCGAGGGACGTGAAGGCTAGCGTGAGGGCGACAAGAGAGAGCAAACCGCGCATTTCGGATCTCCAGTAGCGAGTCATGCTCTCCCATCCTAACGGCGCTGCTCCTCGGCTCGGAAAAGGTGTCGGAAGGGCGCGGTTTGTGCCCGGATTCTGAATGATCGCGGCTGCTGTCGCTCAAGAGAGATGGTTTGTATCTCCGAAAAGACAAGCAGCTTGCTTTGTCTGGATGGCGCGTGCTCACCCGCCCCGGGCAAGTCTGGCTCGTCTTTATCAGTTCCAGTTACCAAATGTCGTTGCAGAACTCCTTCCTACGCTCGGTGCGCACACGAGGGTCCCGGCACCCCGAGGCCGCGATCCAGCGCAGCGATGCGGGCCTCACATTGCTCGAGGTCACGATTGCCTTTGTGATTCTGACGCTGTCCACGTTGACGGCGCTCGGGCTCATGGTGGGCAGCATGTGCCTGGACGCGACCAATCGCGAGACGGCGCAGGCCATGGCCGCCGCTCGTGGCGTGGTTGAAGGCATGCAGGGGCAGGAGTTTTCGCAGATCTTCGCCCTCTACAACGGGAACCCGAACGACGACCCCGTCGGTGTCGCTGCGCCGGGCTGCGCATTCGCGGTAGGGGGCCTAGCGCCCCAGCAACAGGTCGCGGGAACGATTCGTTTCCCCGACACCCCGAACTCGGAGCTCCGTGAGGACGTCTACATTCCCGAACTCGGGCTTCCCATGGACCTCAACGGCGACGGCATCATCGACGGACTGGACCACTCGCAGGATTACAAGATCCTCCCCGTGATCGTCGAGATTCAGTGGGTCGGCAAGGTCGGTGATCGCGAACTCTCGCTCCACGCGCTCCTGATGGAGACGGGATCATGATGCGGGCGCGAGAGCGTGGCGTGACGATTCTCGAGATGGTCGTCGCGACGGCGGCGTTCATGGTCGTCATTGGCGCGGTCTTCAGCGTGCTCGCGACGGGTAGCCAGACGGTGCAGGCGACGACCGTTTCGGGTCAACTCGAATGTAAAGGTGAGCGTATCGCGCGGAGGATCGGTCGCACGGTTATACACGCCGGTGCGTCCACGCTCCTGCCGAGTCCTCAGGCGCCGCTGGGGTCCTCCCAGGTGTCCTTCCAGTGCAGTCAGGGCTGGGCGAACGGCGCCATGGTATGGGGTCCCGTCATCTCCGTCGGTCTCGAAGATGACATCAACGATCCCAACGACGGCATGGACAACGATGGAGACGGTTGCATCGATGAGGCGACCGTCGTCTGGTGCCGCGATGTCGGCGGTCCCAACGAGACCAGCGAGATCTGGGTCGAGAACGTCCGTCGCTTCATGGACGGGGAGATCCAGAACAACCAGGACGACAACGGGAACGGACTCGTGGACGAGGCCGGGCTATCGTTCGTCTTGCAGGGTTCGACGCTCGTGATCCGCCTCTGCCTGGAGCGGCGTGGGGTCGATGGTCGCGTCGTTACCAAAGTGGCCCAGCACGCTGTGAGGCTACGCAATTGAATCGACCGAGTCAGGGTCGAGAGGAACCCCAGATGAACCCGAACCAAGTCACTCCCAGGGAAGCCGGCGCGGCGCTCTATCTCGCGCTGGTCATCGGAATCGTGCTCATGGGCATGTCCACCGTCATGGTCAGCGTGAGCACGACCACGACGCAGGAAAACGAAACCGCGCGCAAGCACATGGTCCGCCTCCAGATCGCCGAGTCGGGCGTCCGCCGCGCCCTGCTCGAGCTCAGCCAGGGCGGCGATGGTGACATCGGCACGATGGGCGCACCTGTCGATTTCGGCCGCGGGACCCACTGGGTCGACACAACCGACAATGGCGACGGAACGTACACCGTCATCGCCCGCGGTCGATACGGCAGCGGTGAACGGGTTGTCGCAGCGGTCGTTCAGGAGATGGGAGGCCTCTTCCACCACGCAGTGTTCGCCGGAAACGCGTCAGGTGATATCGCCTACGACCTCGATTTTGGCGGTACGGCCCTGCAGGCGGACGTCGTCAACGGAGACGTCTACAGCGGAAACGACATCCTGGTAACGGGCGACGCCACCCTCAACGGCGACGTTCGTGCGAAGGGTTCGATCACGGGGGCCACGGGGGAGACCGGGGTCACCCAGCCCATTCCCAATATCGCGGCCATGGGCTACGAGACCAATCACGACATCAACGTCGCGCAGCAGTTCGCCGCGAGCCAGTACTGGAGCTACGACAGCGCGGGCGGTTACGCGTGGCAGATTCCGGCTTCAAAGGAAGCTCATATCTTCAGGAAGAACCCGACCGATCGGTACTCCGAGTACTCCTCTACGGCCAAGGACGACTTCTTCCTCGAAGATCCGTTCGAAACCGTTCGCGTCGACAGCAACCAGAACGGGACAGATCCGTACAGGATCACGCTCTCCGGAGGTGACGAGCCCGGTCTCGAAGGCAACGACCGGGTCTACTTCATCGACGGCAACCTGTGGATC
>JABSRK010000425.1 GCA_013213915.1 Planctomycetota bacterium | reverse complement strand
TATTCCTCGATGGGAAGGTGGGGCTGGTCGCAGGTGGCGTTGACGACGACCACGTCTACGGGTCCGAGCTGGTCTTCGCATGCGCCGATGAGCTCATCGACACCGCCTTCATCGATGGCGCTCGCGCGCACCATGATGCACTCGCCGCCGCTGTCATTGAGGCCCTGTAGCGCCCGGCCTGCGGCGGCGGTGTCGTTGTAGTAGTTCATGCAGCCCTTCGCTCCAGCGGCGGCGAGCGCCATGGCCCTGGCGCGGCCGAGTCCTTTGGAGCTGCCGGTGACGAGCGCGACCTTGCCTGCAAGATCGAAGGGTGCGGAGGGCATGCCGTTTGTTCCTCGGTGCGGGGACAAGAGGTTAGCAGAAGCCGTGCCCAGTCGGCCGCCGCGCGCGCGGCGCTCGGCGCGCGATCAACCGTGGCGCATGTGTGTTTCATGCCCTAAGCTGAACGGGTCGCGTCCCCACGCGACACAGGCTCGGCAGGACAGTCATGAACCCGTTTCCCGCTCCTCCGACGTTCATTCTGTGTGCGCTTGCGCTGCTCGGCGCCATGGCACCTTCCCAGTGCGTTTCGCCGTATCTCGAGTCGTTCGAGGCGGGCACGCCCACAGCCACGTCCGAGTGCGGAGCGAACAGCCCCGGCACGTTCCCTGTCGGGTGGACCAATGACCCCTCAGGGACCACGGTCTGGCGTCTGTTTAGTGGGCCGACCCCGTCCGGTGATACAGGTCCGCAGGGCGATCACACCACGGGCGCTGGGAACTACACCTACGTAGAGACGAGCTGCGGCGTGAACGGCCCGTTCTGGTTTGGGACCCTGGTGGCGCCGTGCTTCGACGCGTCCGGCGTTCAGAATCCCACGTTGACGTTCTGGTACCACATGTACGGCGTGGGCATGGGCACCCTCAGCGTCCAGCAGGCCGACGCTGTCGGCGCGTGGTCCACAGTCCACAACATCACTGGTGACCAGGGGGACGAATGGAGGCTGGCCATTGTCCCCGTCACCCCGGTCAACGGCGAGGTGCGCCTGCGGTTCTTCTACATACGGGGAGTTGACTTCCGCAGCGACTGCTGCCTCGACGACATCGCGTTCGGCGAGCCGACCGTTGGCGGCAGTTGTGTTGCCCCCGGAATCGAAGGATTCGAGGGCCTCACGCCGACGACGAATTTCAGTTGCGCAACGAACGTGGACGGAGAAATCCCTCAAGGTTGGGCCAACGCTCTCGACAACGACACGGATTGGCGCGTCCTTGGGGGGCCCACGCCGTCGAGCGGCACCGGTCCGACGGCTGGAATCGGGCACGGCACCGGGGCCGATCAGTACATCTATGCCGAAGTCTCCGGGTGTACCCTCGCTACAGGTTCGTTGCGAACGCCTTGCTGGGACGCCACGGGTGTCGTTTCTCCTACGGTCGAGTTCTGGTACCACCTCTACGGCGCGAGCGCAGGGGCCCTGTACCTCGAGGAACTGCGCGGCGATGGGTCGTGGACCACGAGGTGGACGGTGTCGGGAAACCAGGGGGACCAGTGGAACCAGGCTGGTGCCCTCATGCAGCCGGTGGGTGGTGTCGTGCGCTGCCGTTTCCGTTACATCAGTGGCTCCACATTCGAGGGCGACTGCGCCCTCGACGACGTGCGTTTCGGCGAGCCCACTCCGGGCGACTGGGAGATCAACGGCGCGGACGCGTGGTTCGACGTCGATGGCATCGTCGGCTCCACGCTCCAGCCGGCCATGCTCCGCCGGTGCCCTGGCGCGAGCGTGACCCTCGACCTGCGAAGCAACCTGGGACCCGCACCTTACGACCTGGGACTGACCGTCTCGGCACTCGTGCCGGGGAGCTTTGGCGGATCGGTCACGGGTGCGGGGCAGAACATCAACATCCCGCTCGGGAACCCGACACTACGCTGGCTCCTGGGCGGACTCGGCCCGAACCTGTCGACTCTGTTTCCCGGGGACCACACGTTGGTCGCGCCGACGCCGCCTCAGCCCACCGTGGTGTCGGCGCAGATGTACATCATCGATCAATCCCACCCCGACGGGTTCGTCCTGGCCCAGGGGTCTCAGTTGACCGTATCCATCGGGCAGCCGGTTCCGGGGCCAACCGTCGATGAGGAGATCGTGACGATCACGCTTGGGGGGCTGCCGGTGTGCGGGCCCGCGTCCATCCCGTTCTTCGGCACCGCATACACCCAGTTGAACGTACACTCCAACGGCCGTGTGAGCTTCGGCAACTATCCGTCCATCGACTTCAGCGCCAGTCCGGCGGAGGCGATGGCAGGGGACCCGTTCGTGGGTTTCTGGACGGATCTCGACCCCACGAACGGCAACGTGACCATCCACGCACCGACGCCGTCGGCCATCGTGGTCGGTTACACGGCGACGTACTTCGACGAGCCCAGCGGGAATGTCTCTTTCTACATCCGGTTCGACGCAGCGACCGGAGGCGTCGACCTGCTCGGGCTCCAGCTCATTCCTGCCAATCCGCTGACGTCGGCCCTTGCTACGGCTGGGGACAGGCAATTCCTCGGTCTCTCGCCCGGCCTTGGAGCCACGGACCCCGGGCCCGTCACGTTCGGCGTTGGGGCGGTCGGCAGCGGCGGATCGAGCGCCATGCTCTACGACTGGTACGACCACCTGTCGGGCCACCCGTCCCTCGTTCCCTCACTGCAGACGGGCAACCTCTACGGAATCTTCTTCTCGCCGAACGGCCAGGGCGGCTACGACTGGACCGGTCTGTAGGCCAGGAAACGGGCGCTCGTGCACGCTCTGGACAGCCCCGTGGGCACCTTTGTGATCTTCGGCTGCGCACATTTGTCTGCGCTTGTCGTGCTGGCCCTGGTGGGTGCGTGGGTCGTCGCCACAGGG
>JABSRK010000424.1 GCA_013213915.1 Planctomycetota bacterium | reverse complement strand
GGAGGGGTGCTCCTCAGGCGCATCCGCGTCGATTCGAGCCTCGTCGGCGTCGGGCACCTCGCTTAGGTCCGCTCCGTGGCGCCGAGAATTTCAACCGCACGCACGATGACCTCTGTGGCGGGGATGCCTTGCAGGCAGGTGAGTTGAGCGCAGGCGCGGTTCCGGCACGGCGAGCAGGGAAGGCGTCGGTAGAGGGCGCGCTACGGATGGCCGTGTGGGTAATAGTGGCGCGGGTCCGAAGGTCCCATGATGCTGATCGTCGGAGCGCCCTGCACAGCGGCGAGGTGGATCGGTCCGGTGTCGCCGCCGATGACCAGGTCGGCGCGGGAGAGCAGGTAGCCGAGGCTCCTCATGCTCGGCGTGGGCGGGATGATCTCCGATGGCTCGGCCATCGTCTCCTGGACGCGGGCGATGCGCTCTTCCTCGCCTGGCCCCCAGGACAGGAGGATTCGAGCGCCCACCTGCCGAGAAAGCGCGTCGCCGAGCTCTGCGTAGTTCTTGAGGGGCCAACGCTTGTGGGGCATGAAGTCGCTGGTCCCGGGATGCAAGACGACGATGGGGTGGCCAATATGAGGTGTCGCGACGGTGAGATCGCCTGGGACCCGATCTTCTCCGGTGAACGCGATGCGGGGACGCGGGACGTCGAACGGAACTCCTACCTGCCCGACCAACAAGACATCGCGATCTACTCGATGGATCGCCTGCCCACCGAGGTCGAGACGTCGATTCGTGAACAGGTAGTTCGGCTCGCGGCACTCCGGCTTTGCGTAGCCGACGCGGACCTTCGCGTGGCAGAAGAACGTGCAGCTACCGGACTTGAGGTTGCCCTGGAAATCCACGGTCAGGTCGAATTGGCGACGACGCAGGGAGCGATAGAAGCGCCACATGCCGGGGACGGCGCGTAGGACCCCGAAGCGTTTCGTGCGAGTGGATCGCCAGTGCTCGCGGGGAAACTCGATGATCTCGTCGATGGCCGGGTGCCCGTCGAGGACGTTGCGGGCTCGGCGTTCCACGATCCACGAGATCCTGGCGTCCGGATAGGTGGCGCGGAGGCCCTCAAGGGCGGGCAGCGCAACGATGACATCGCCAACCGAGCTCAGCCGAATGATGGCGATGTTCTTGAACTCACCGCGCGGTGGGATCGCTCGTGGGGTCGTCGTCCGCCTCCTGATCTTCGGATTGCTCGTCCGCGTCGATGAGGTCGCCTCGGATGCGAGCCCGTCGGTCGTCCTCATCACGGGCTTCCTGGATTACCCTGGAGACGCGAGCGCTGCCCTCGATGGACTCGTCGAACCGCCACTCCAGGGTGGGCGTGGTGCGGGTGTGAAGCACCTGCGCCACCTCTCGTTGGACCCAGGCGCGGGCATCTTCGAGGCCGCGCTCGATGGTCCGCCGCTCACCTTCTTCGGACAGGGATGACCAGTAGATCTTCGCGAGCGAGAGGTCACGCGAGAGATGGACCCGGGTCACCGTGATCATACCGACCCGAGGATCTGCTATATCGCGGATCAGAACGGTCGCCGCCTTCTGCCGGATCTGCTCCTGGAGACGCTTGATCTTGATGGACGCCATGGCGTCAGATGACCTCCGTTTGTGAGTCGGTCACCCTGGAGTCGGGGGCGTTTTCCAGGAACTCGAGGATTTTCTGGGATCGCTCGCGCACGTGCTTGGCGTCGTTCGATACCAGCGCGATGCCGAGGGCCGCAGACGTATAGGCATCGGGCAATCCAACCTCGGCAACGGACGCCATGAAGCGACCGCGCAGTCGCCCCTTGAGCGAGTTCAAGATGTTGCGCCGCTCCTTCAGGTTACGCGCTCCAGCCAGTTCCAACTCCACCTGCATGATCGCGACGAACATGAAGGACAATCGGCAGGTCGGCTCAGGTGTCTTCGAACTTGCGCGCGATCCGCTGGATTTCGAAGGCGGTGATCACGTCACCTTCGCGGATTTGGTCGAAGTTGGCGATGACCATGCCGCATTCGAACCCGTCCTTGACCTCGCGCACGTCGTCTTTGATGCGCTTGAGTGATGCAAGGCTCCCTGTCGCCAGGACGACGATCCCATCTCTTGCGATGCGGACCTTCGCCGTACGGGAGATCATGCCCGAAGTCACGATGCAGCCGGCGATGGTGCCCAGGCGCGAGACCTTCCATGTCTGGCGCACTTCGGCTTCGCCGAGGATGACCTCCTTCTCCTCTGGGGCGAGTCGGCCCTCGAGTGCGTCCTTCAACTCCTCCATGAGTTTGTAGAGCACCTGATAGATGCGGATCTGGACGCCCTTTTGGTCCGCATGGCGACGCGCGCCCATGTCGGCGGAGACGTGGAAGCCGAGGATGATGGCGTTCGAAGCGTCGGCCAGTGTGACATCGGTCTCCGTGATCCCACCCACCGCCGCGTGGATGATCTCCGGGCTGATTTCCGGGTGCTTGAGCTCCATGATCTCGCGCTTCAGCACCTCGAGCGAGCCGGTGACGTCAACCTTGAGGATGATCTTGAGGGTGTCGCCGTCCAACTGGTCGAACAGATTCTCGAGGCTGACGTGGCTCGCCTTGGCGATCTCCTTCTCGCGAGCAAGCTGCATGCGCTGCTGTGCAATCTCCTTCGCCTCGTCGAGATTCTGAAGCACGTAGAGCTTGTCGCCGGCGACGGGTAGCTCGGCCAGCCCCGTGATCTCGACAGGTGTGGAGGGGCGAGCTTCTGTGACAAAGAGGCCCTCGGGCCCCTTGATGGCTCGGATGCGTCCGTGAGCCGTGCCGCAGACGAACGTGTCGCCCTTGCTGAGCGTCCCGTCGTTGATGATGAGGCGTGCGACGTTGCCCTCACCCTTGCTCTGTTCGGCCTCTACGACGGTGGCGACTGCCGGACGGGA
>JABSRK010000423.1 GCA_013213915.1 Planctomycetota bacterium | reverse complement strand
GGGCGTCGGCGAGTTGGGCGCTGAAGCTGGCGCTGTGCAGCAGGCGGGCCGCTTCTTCGTTGCGCCCCGCCGCGGCATAGATCTCACCCCGGTAGCCCGCTGCGAAGGAAGTGAGCCTCGGATCCCCGGCCTCCTCGGCGGCACGCTCTGCGGCCGCGAAAGCCGAGGCAGCGCGCAGTTGGCCGTCCGGCATTTCTCCCTGGGCCGCGCGCATCTCGTAACTCCGCCCCAAGTGGAGCCAAAGCCGCGCCCGGTCCTTCGGCCCCGGGAGCGTCGGAATCGAGTCCGCCAGCCTGGTGTACTCGTCATTCGCGATTTTGCCGGGGTCAGCGCGCACCGCGTCACGAATCGAGAGCGCGCGCTCCCATGCAACGAGGGCCGCACCATCCGGCTGCCAGGCCGTGGCAACCCCTCCCTGCAATTCGCACTCCGCCTCCGCGGCATTCGCGATGACGGCCGGCATCCAGCAGACGAGCAGCACTAGAACCCACGCCCGCAACGGCAACACGACCCGCGTCATTCCCCCGCCCGGGCGATCGCCCGTTGCCGACGCCACGAGAGACCCAGCAAGAGCATCACGCCCGCACACCACATGGCGCCTCCAGCGGGCTCGGGGAGACGCACGAGCGGGACCGTGTCGTTGAGTTCTTCGACCGAAAGGTCCGCTCGCACGATCTTTGCCGATGAGACATTCAGCGCTCCACACCACGGGAGGCCGACACAGGATGCTGGGCAACCAGATTCGCCGTCCGCCCTCTCCAACGAGATGGTGCCTACGAATACGGGAAGGGCATCGGGGAAGTCGGTGTTCACTCCATTGATCCGCAGCGTCTCTTGATCCCCGGAAAGATTCGATGCGATCGCGTAGCTACCCAACGTTTTATCGAACTCTTTGATCCGAAAAGATTCACTCGAGAGTTCCGAAACGTTCCCGACCGATACCGTGAGATCGAACCCGCAGATCTCATCGCCGGTGCCGTCCTCACAGATAGTCCCAACCGAAGGCGTGCCCGGTCCGTCGGCCCTCGCGATGTAGAGGTTGACGTCCGCGAGGGCGACTCCTCCGCACTGATAGTCATCCGCGATATCCGTCGACGTCGTCTTCAAGGTCGTCGTCATAGAAACGTAGCGACCGGGCTCGTCGGCGGTCACACCGTTGTAGACATGCATCACGTTCACGGCCCGCGCCTCCGACGAGACGCCGAACATCAACCCGAGGAGCAGCGAGAGGCCAGCCACCGTCCGCAGCATTCGAGCGCCAACTCCCTTCATTGCAGCGTCTCCTCTCCGAGGCAGGGGGAAGTTCCGGCGGCCGGCCGCCATGCCGCGGAGACATCCGGGGGGAGCGGGGGAGCGAGACGCCGCTGAACCTGGAAGCTGGCGCCCTGCACCGCGTCCGGGCCACAGGCGCTGGCCACCAGCGCCGCCGTATCCAGCAATTCGATGGGAAGGGCCGCTACCTCGGAGGTCAGATCGTTGTCGGGCGCGCGAACGACGATCTTCCCGTCGATCGAATCGCCCGAGGAGGCATCCACGACGCTATCTCCCGAGGGCAGGTAGCCTCGCGCGACGATCGAAATGTCCCCGCCGTTACCCTCATTCGCCGTGGAAAGGATCTTGCCATCGTTGAGCGTAACCACTCCAGCCGGCGATCCGGGCACTTCGCTACCACGAACCGTGATCTCGCCCGCGTTTCCCCTGCCCGTGTTGACCTGGGTCTCCACGGACGCGGACACGAGTTCGACGGTCTCCGATGCCTCTATGATGATGTCGCCTCCCTCGGCGGAGCGCGCTTTGGTGAAGACATCACCATCCGTGATCTTGAGAGAGGAGCCTGCTTTTATATAGACCGTGCCGGCATCTCCTCTACCTTCGAGACTTTCCGCGCTGACGATCGCACCTTGCGAGAGAACGACATTTCCCGAGGAAACGATGGACAGGTCCCCTCCAGAGCGCGCGACCCCATCCGCGAGGGGTGCCGCCGCTTCCGTGAAGAGGCCGCTCCCGGCTCCCGATACCAACACGTCTTGCGCGTCCACTTCCAGGGATCCAGCGTCGTCGAGATCGGCGGGATCGATCCCTCCATTTCTCGTCGTGGTTACCCGGCCCCCATCGAGGACTTCGAAGAAGTTCGTCCAGAGCACGACCTTTCCCGCATCCCCGAACTCATCGAAGGGGACACCCACGCTTCCTACCGCAGCAGCCGAGATCTGCGAGGGGTCCCTTCCGGAGGTACCCCGCAAGGTAATCCGCTCGCTCGCATCGATATCGATGCTTCCCGCCCGACCCCGGCCCAGCGTCGATACGGCGACCTGCGCCCCATCGAGCACCTCGAGGACTTCGGTCACTACGTCGATCCGCCCCCCGGAACCGCTTGCATTCTCTCTGGCGCGCGAAGTCAACCCCGAAGGCAGCCGGGAAACGCCATCGAGTCCGTTGTCGCCCGCGAGACGCACGATGGAAGCATCCCGTATGTCGAGGTTCCCAGCGTTTCCCGGTCCATCCGTGGACGCGAAGATCTGCCCCCCGTCCCGGAGGTCGACCTCGACGGATCCCGCACTCCAGGGTTCATCGACGGGAGCGCTCACGGTCACGTCGCCGCCCACACCCTCTCCCTTGGTGAGTGTCGAGATGCCCGTCCGCTCCGACCCCGAGGAGCCCTCGACGGCGACCGTGTTCGCCCTAATCGTCAGCGTGCCACCATCCCCAGCGCCATATGCGACGCTCCCCACATTTCCGCCGTCCCGGACATCGACTGTGCGGGACGTCAAGGAAATGCCACCCCCAGGCCCCGTACCTTCCAGAAAACGCTGTGCGTAGGAAGTAACCGCTCCACCTTCCGACACTTCGATCGACTCCTCGGCTCTCAGCCGGACGTCA
>JABSRK010000422.1 GCA_013213915.1 Planctomycetota bacterium | reverse complement strand
GCTTCGGGGACGTGGCGTTCAGCCTGGAAGTGGGTGAGATCGGAATGTGCCCGTTCAACGCGGTCGACAGCCCGTACGGCTGGCACATCGTCGTCCGTATCGAGTAGCGGGGCGGTACACTCGGGTCGTTGCCCTTGTTTGTCAGGAGGCAGGTGATGCTTGTCCGTATCGCGATCGCTGGTGTGATCCTCGTCTCCGTAGTCGGCGCCCAGTCAGGTTCGGATTGGGTGCAACTCGCGCCTGTTACCTCGCCGCCGACGCTCGCCCAGCATCTCGTGGTGACTGACTGGTTCACTGTGTACATGTATGGGGGTTTCAACGGCAGCGCGAACGTCAACCAGACGTGGCAGTTCGACGGGACCAACTGGACTCAGTTGACGCCGTCTACCAATCCCCCCCATCGCCGTCGGCATGCCGGCGCGTGGGATCTCGCCCGTGGACGCCTGGTCATCTTTGGGGGCCAGACGAATGGCGGGTCGGCGCTGAGCGATACCTGGGAATTTGACGGGACCAACTGGTACCAGATGACGCCGGCGACGGTTCCGCCCGGTCGCCGTGGCCACTGCATGGCCTACGATTTCAGCAGCGGCCTCGTCATCATGTTCAGTGGGCTCGGACCTGCCGGAGGGCTCCTCAGCGACATGTGGGCGTGGGACGGGAACGACTGGTTCGCGTTCCCTGTGGCGGGCTTGCCACCCTCGCGCTGGGGAGCTCAGATGGCCTGGGACCAGGGGAACGGGAATGTGGTCCTGTTTGGTGGTAACGGCACCACGAGCATCACGCCGGTGGCCGACACGTGGATCTGGTCTGGGCTGAGTTGGGTCGCCGCCGCACCCGCTCAGCTCCCCTCGGCTCGCCAAGGGTCAAGCATGACTTACGACAGCGCCAGGGGCCGCATGGTCTTGTTTGGCGGGCACGACGGCGCCGCCTACCTCCACGAGGTGTGGGAGTTTGACGGTGTGACGTGGGGCCAGCGACCGGCCGCGCCGGTTCCCCTGGGGCGCCGCGAGGCTCAGCTCGTCCATGTGCTCGGGTCAGGCCGGACCTTCATGTTCGGAGGCTGGCGTGGGTACAGCCTCGGGGACACCTGGGAGCTCAAGAGCAGTCTGTTGTGGCAGGGCAACCAGCCGGCCGCGAGCCTGGATCTCGACGGAGCCCCCTCAGGACCGTCTCTGGGTCCGAGCCGGCTGCGGATCATCCCGGGCCAGTCGGGCACAGCGAACCTGAGTTCGTCGCTTTTCTCGCCCGGTTGGGATCTCGGGTTCGCTCCCGGTCCCGCGGTGCCGCTCGGTGGCGGGGCGTTCGCCGTGCCTGGTGGACAACTCGTGAATCTGGACATCACGGCATTCTCGTTCATCAACGGTGGTGATCTCACGACGCCGTTCCCACTGTCCCCGCTCGCGTTGCCCTTCACGGCTGCGCTGCCCCTTATCGTGACGGCGCAGTTCGTCACCGCGGACCCGGTGCAGGCGCTTGGCTTCTCCCTCTCGGGGCCTGGGGAGCTCCTGGTCGCGGACGCGACGTACCTGGAGAAGTTCGACACGACACCACTCGTGCCGGCGTTCACCTATCCGTTGGGCTGGTCCCCTGTCGCCTTCACGACCAGCTGGATCATCTGGGAGGGGAGCACGCCGACGGCGAACACAGGCCCGGCGGGCGACCACACGTCTGGATCGGGTAAATACCTGTACGCCGAGACGACCTCGAACCAGCTCTCGACGTTCTCCATTGACATGGGGACGCATTCGGTCACGGCGCTCTCGAACCCGACCCTCGACTTTTGGTATCAGGTGTCCGGCGTCAGCGTCGGGACCCTGCACGTCGAACAGTATGACGGCATGAACTGGAACTCCATCTGGAGTATCACGGGTGACCAGGGAGTGAACTGGCTGAATCAGCGCGTTCCGCTCACACCCATGAGTGGTAACGCTCAGCTTCGTTTCACCTACAACTCCCTCGGCTCGAACGGCGACTGCGCCATCGACGACGTCGCCATCGGCAACTGATGGACAAGCTCCGGTGATCCGCATTCCACTCGCCACCCTCTTCCTGGCGCTTGCGGTGAGCGGGCAGATCGTCCCGGATTGGGCCCAGGTTTTTCCGCCCGCGCTTTCGGGACCACCACCGTTGACCGGACACGTGATGGTGACCGATGGCCTCACCATCCTGCTGTTCGGCGGCAACGGCGGGGGTGTTTACGTAGGCGACACGTGGCAGTTCGACGGAACCACGTGGCTGCAGGTCCTGTCACCGTCCAGCCCATCTCCACGACGTCGCCATGGCGGCGCCTACGATCTGGCCCGTGGCCGGTTCGTCGTCTTCGGCGGCCAGGACAACTCGGGCGGCGTGGTGGGCGACACGTGGGAGTTCGACGGGTCCAACTGGACTCAGGCCGCGCCCGCGGTCAGTCCAGCGGCGCGCCGAGACCATTGCATGGCCTACGATGCTCAGAATGGCGTCACGCTGATGTTCAGTGGCCGGGACGGAACGGGAGCGCTTCTGTCGGACATGTGGGCGTGGGACGGCACGACGTGGACGCAGTTGACGCCGGCCGCGATCCCGCCGGCGCGCTGGGACGGGCAGATGACGTGGGACCCGTCGAGCGCCAGCGTCGTGCTGTTTGGCGGGAGAGGGACGGCGCCCTTGTCCGACAGATGGGCGTGGTCCGGCGCCAGCTGGACACAGGCAACGCCGCCGCGGTCGCCCTCAGGCCGCTACACGCATGCGATCACCTATGACACCGTCCGGGAGCGCGTCGTCATTTTCGGTGGGCATGACGGTTCCCGCTACCTCCGTGAGACCTGGGAGTACGACGGGGTCACGTGGACGCAGCGGGCGGCGACGCCCTATCCCCATCGCCGCGGTGGGCCACAGCTCGTCCACGTACCGG
>JABSRK010000421.1 GCA_013213915.1 Planctomycetota bacterium | reverse complement strand
TCTCGCGCTGTTGGGGATCTTGGCGCTGGCGGCGGCCTTGCGCGTGTGGGGGTGCTTCGGGCAGGGGCTGCCCCACAGCTACTACCCCGACGAGCGCAACAACGTCGAGCGCGTCCTGCGCTTCGGAGCAGAAAAGACCCTCGACCCGAACGGCTGGTTCAACAAGCCGGCGCTCGGCTACTACGTGATTCTCGTTGAATACGGCGGGTACTACGCTGTTGGCCGCGCCTGCGGCTGGTGGGGCAACCCGTATGAGTTCGGGGTCAGCTACTTCGTGGGCCAGGGGCCATTCCTGCTGATCGGGCGCTTGTCGACCGCCCTCTTCGGCGTGCTCACGGTGCTGCTCGTGTATCGGATGGCGCGCAAGGTGGGTGACCAACACACCGGTCTCATGGCGGCGCTGGTGATGGCGGTGACGCTTGGCCACATCGCGTCTTCTCAGCAGGTGAAGATGGACGTGCCAGCCGCATTCTGGAACACCTGGTGTGTCCTGATGCTCGTGTCAGTCATAAACCGCGGGCGCTGGCGCGACTACGTGCTGGCTGGGTTCTTCGCAGGCCTCGGCGTGGCGACCAAGTACTACTCGTTCGCCATGGTGCTGCCGATCTGTTTGGCGCACATGTTCCGCACGCCCGAGGCGCGATCGGCTGCGCCACGGATCTGGTTGTCACCGCGGCCGCTCGGCGCCCTGGCGGCGCTCTTCGGCGGTTTCTTCGCCGGGTCGCCTTACAACACGCTCGACGGTTGGTGGCTGGGGCGGTTCTGGAACCTGCTCCAGTGGATCTTCGGACGGATGGGGGTCTCCCTTGGCGAGTTTCAGAGCGGTGCTGCCCGAGGCAGTTCCCTGGTCACCGAAGAGCACACACTGTGGGATTCATTCGCACGGATGGCGCAGAACTTCTGGTCGCATGAGGGCGCCGGCCCGGTGATCGCATCCCTGGCGCTCCTGGGGTGCGTTGTGTGCATCGTCAGGCGTACGCGTGTGCACGTCTTCCTGCTCTGCACGACCCTGACGTCGCTGCTGCTGATCGGAATGGCGAACCAGCAGTTCCCGGCGCCGCGGCATCTGAACATCCTCTATCCGTTGCTGGCGGTCTTCGCAGCGTTAGGAGCGCAGGAGGGATGCAGGCTGCCCGGTCGAGCCGGCCGTGCGGTGCTGCCGCTCGTGACGGTGTGCATGCTGGCCCCGTTGCCCGGGTTCCCGTTGGGCGCGATCGTGACCGAGAACCGGCTCCGCAACGAAGAGGATCCCCGCAACCGGGTGCTCGCCTGGTTGGAGGAAAACCTCCCGTCCCAGGCTGCCGTCGTTAATGACCACGGGCGCTTGCACCTCGTGCCTGACGCCGCTCGATGCAAGTGGGTCATGGATCGACTTCGGCGATTGATCAAGTCCGCGGAGGTTGCTATTGAGCGCGCCGCATCCGAACCCGACAAGGTGCGCGCAGAGGCGGTGATCGCGTTCAATACGGACCGCTTGCTACGCCTGCGCACGCGCGTTGTCGAGTGGAAGTTCCGTTCCTCAGCGTCGGCGCGACACAGGGGGCCGCACTTCGACGTCTTGACCCTTCACCACAACTGGATGACCGAGCACCTTGCCAGGCGGCCTCACGCGAGCCTCGGCTATAGCCAACTCTGGCCGCGCAGCCCGTGGGCAGACCGGTTCAACCCCATCGTTCTCGAGATGCTTGCGGATGGCCGCGACCCGACTCCGCAAGCTGTCGAGCAGGCGTTCCTGGACTGGCTCCAGCGCGCCTATCTCCCGGTTGGAGTGTCGGCGGTCTTGCACGAAGCACGCCGCGCTCGTCAGGAGATCAGGACCCTGGATGAAGTCGAGGTTCGAGCTACGGAGTGGCTGCAGCGTGAGTGGGCCACCATGGAGGGGGAGTGGCTTGCGAAGGCCCCGTCCATCGTCGAACTCTGGCGCCGTTCGACGCCTCTGTCGCGGGCCTGGCTGACTTCCGACAAGGACTCGGGTAGCGGCCGCCGAGCGATCTCCTTCTTCGTCAGCCTCAAGAGGTCCTACAGCAATTACACCGATCCCCGCCGGCCCTGGAAGCGGAGGGCTTTCCCCGACTGGGCTGAGTTGTACGACGATCTGGAGCGGAACTACGATTGTTGGGAGTTCAACTCCGACGATCCCGACGAGGGCCGCGTGGTGCGCGTCTGGGACCTGCGAGAGCGCAAGAGAGGGGTCGGCAAGGTGCGCGTGGTCTGGAGGTAGCCCATGACCGGACGCTTCCTCGTCGTGCTTCTGGCGCCCGTGCTTCTGGCGCTGGAGACGGTGCCGTGGGTGACGGAGCGCTGGTTCGCTGACGGAGGCTACTTCAGTCACGGTCCGCTCGTCCCCATCATGGCTGTCGCGTGGTGCGCCTGGCTCGTCCGTCGCGAGCGCCACGTCGGCGGTGGGGCCCGTGGTCGTGGGTCACGATGTGCCCCTCGAGGCGGAGGCCGAGCGCTTGCTGCGCCCCGACGAGTACCTGAGTCGTGTCTATGGGGAGCGTGGCACTTACCACCTCTGCCTGGTTTACGACCGCAGCCGACGCACGCGTCTGCACGCGCCAGAGATCTGCTACCGGGGGACCGGGTGGGAGGTCGAGGCCGCCTCCAGGGTCCGCTGTCCTGTTTCTTTCAGCGGCGCCCCCAGTCATGCTCGGGAAATTCAACTTGCTCGCGGCAGCGAGCGGCGGTTGACCTGATACTGGTACCGGTCTGGCGGCGTCTCCACCCCCGATTACGGGGGGGGCACGTGGCGCGCCCTGATCGACCCTGGGGAGCTCCAGATCTTCGTCTGGTTCAGCATCCCATTGGATGCTCAGGGCATCGAGCGAGGGCGTGAGAGGCTGCGGTGGTTCACCAAGGCCCTTTCCTCTTCGCTGGAACAGGTTCTGGGAGACCTGTGAGCCCCA
>JABSRK010000420.1 GCA_013213915.1 Planctomycetota bacterium | reverse complement strand
AGCCGACGCAGCCGTGGCAGAAGCACAAGCGGCCCTCGACAACGCCAGGCTCAAGGCATCCCGCATGACGGTGACCGCCCCCAGCGACGGCGTCGTCCTGACCCGTGACGCCCAGCCGGGCTCGGTGGTCGGCCCGGGTGGAGAGAATCCGGCGGTCTGCCACCTGTACGATCCCACCGAATTGCGCGTTCGCGTCGACGTTCCCCAGGCACATGTGTCCGGAACATCCGCCGGCCAACGCGCCGAGATCCTCTGCGACGTGCGCCGCGGACGACCGTACGAGGGGCGCGTGCTGCGCATCGTGGACACGGCCGACATCCAGAAGGTCACCCTCGAGGTGCAGGTGCGCGTCGTCGATCCGGACGGGTTGCTTAAACCCGACATGCTGTGCCAGGTCGCGGTCTACCGCGACTCCGACGCGAAGAGTGCCGGCACCAGGACAGCGGCCGTGACCATCCCCTCCCGGTGCCTGGCCACGTCGGACAGCGTCTGGGTCGTGGACGGCGCCAGCGGGCGTGCCACGCGGCGCCACGTGAAGACCGGCCGCAGATCGGGCGACGACGTGGTCATCCTCGAAGGCCTCAACGTCACCGACAAGGTCATCGACCGCGGCGCGAGCCGCCTCGAAGAGGGCGCACGCGTCCGAATGGAGAACCGGCCATGAGCTTCATTACCCTCGAAGGTGTCACCAAGTCCTACCGACTCGGAGAGCACGTGGTCACCCCGCTGCAGGACGTCAGCCTGGAGATGGAGAAAGGCGAACTCCTCGTCCTTCTTGGCCCTTCCGGCAGCGGCAAGAGCACGCTGCTGAACCTGGTCGCAGGGATCGATCGCCCTGACGCCGGACGCATCGTCGTCGGCGATCAGGATCTGGCGGCGCTCTCGCGCTCGGCGGCCGCCGACTGGCGGGCGCACACGATCGGCTACGTATTCCAGGACTACAGCCTCGTTCCGGTGCTCACCGCCTACGAGAACGTGGAGATCCCCCTGTGGCTGTTCCGCATGAGCCGCACCGAACGCCATCGCCGTGTGTCCCTCGCCCTCGATGCGGTCGGCCTGTCTGACCGACACGGCCACCTCCCCAAGCAACTCTCGGGCGGACAGCAGCAACGGGTCGCCATCGCGCGAGCCATCGTGGCGGACCCGGACCTGATCGTCGCCGACGAGCCCACGGGCAATCTCGACGAGGAGTCGGCGCAGGACGTCCTCCACCTGCTCGAGCGCCTCAACAAGGAGCGAGGCAAGACCATCATGATGGTCACCCATGACATCCGCGCCGTGGATCGAGGCTCCCGCGCGCTGCGCCTCGACAAGGGACGCCTGACCCGGTTCGAGGAGTCCGTGTCATGACGACCCGCGATACCCTGCGCATGGTTCGCAAGAACCTGGGACGACGCCCCCTGCGAACGGCCCTCACGACCCTCGGAGTCGGGCTCGCCGTCATGCTCCTGGTGGGCACCGAGGCGTTCTCCGCGGGCATGGATCTGGCGCTCGAATCGGGCGACAAAGCCCGCACCCTGGTCGTCTATCGCAAGAACCGTTACTGCCCGCAGACCTCGTTCCTGCCGGAGCGCTACGTCGAGGAGATCACGTCCATCGCCGGCGTCGAATCCGTCCTGCCGGTGAAGGTCTTCCTCAACAACTGCCGCACCAACCTGGACATGATCACGTTCCACGGAGCGCCCGTGGAGACCATGCTGCGCACCCGCGACATCCAGCTGTTGGATGGCGACCTGGAGGTGTTCCGACGCGAGCCGGACGCGGCCCTCGTAGGCCGCCTGTTCGCCGAACGGCGTGGGCTCTCCGTCGGCGACAAGTTCCAGTTCGGCGAGATCCTCGTCAAGGTCACGGGCGTGTTCGCGTCATCGGACTCGATCCAGGAAGGCCTCGTGCTCACCCATCTCGAGTTCCTCCAGCGCGCCGGGCCGGTGAACCGTCTCGGGACGGTGACGCAGATCGAGGTGAAGATCACCGATCCGTCACGGGCCGACGCCATCGCCGACGAGATCGACGCCCGGCTCGCCACCGCGGAGGAACCGACGGACACGCGCCCGATGGCCGCATTCCTCAAGCGCGCCACCAGGGACCTGCGGGAGATCCTGAAATTCGGACGCATGTTCGGCATCGCCTGCGTCCTGGTGGTCGTCGTCCTGGTCGCCAATACCATCTACATGGCGGTCAACGAACGCCGCCGAGAGTTCGGCGTGCTGCGCGCGGTCGGCTTCAAGGCGCGCCACCTGGCGCTCATGGTGCTTGGCGAATCCACGGTGATCGCGTTGACCGGTGGACTGCTCGGCCTCGCCGCCATGTACGCCATCATCTCGGGGTCGGGTATCGCTGTCGGCGTCGAGGGCGTTCAGGTCGGCTTCGCCATGACCACCATGGTCGTGGTCACCAGCCTGCTCGTCACCGTCGGCGCCGCCGTGTTGGCCAGCGTCTTGCCGGCAATCCAGGCCGCACGCATCGACGTCATCAAGGCCATCAGGAGCGGCGGCTGATGGGACGCCTACCGCTGCATCACGCCATCAGGAACGCCGGGCGCCGCCCGGTGCGCAGCGTGCTGATGGTGCTCGCGGGGGCCCTGGTCGCCGCGTTGCTGGTGTCCACGAGCGCGTTTGTCCGCAGCCTGGAAGCGAGCCACCTGGGCGCCTCACCGCCCAACACGGCGCTGCTGCTGTCCACCGCGGCGGACAACGACATCGTCCGCTCCGCCATGAGCCCAGCTGTAGCCGAACTGGTCGCCGCCGACGTACCCACCATCGTGCGGGTCGGCGGGGTCCCCGCGTCGTCCCCCGAGATCCACATGGGCACGGAGTTGACCGTCCCCGGGGACTCCCGGGCGCGACAGGCTTTCGTCCGCGGTGTCACCGAACGTGCGTACCTGGTCCACGAAGCCGTGACCCTCGTGG
>JABSRK010000042.1 GCA_013213915.1 Planctomycetota bacterium | reverse complement strand
AAGCGCAAGCAGTGGCTCGAGGACGTCGTGGCCAAGAAGAAGGATGCCAAGGAACCCAAGGCCGACGACGTCACGAAGGCGCTGGCGAAGGTGCTCGATCGGGAGCTCCCCCTGTTCATGGGTGCGAGCACCCGTCAGCAGCTCGAGGGCTGCCTCGATCTGTGCGACGACTACAAGGTGCCGATGGTGGTTCACGGGGGCCAGGAGGCGTGGACCATGGCGCCCAGCATCGGGCGTCGTCCGATCACCATGCTGATCACGCCACGGGGCTCCGGTGGACGTGCGACGCGTCCGTACACCAACCTCCACAAGACCCAGCCTCACGGTTGGTCCATCACCAACGCGGCCGTGCTTTCGTCTGCGGGTGTTTCGTGGGGCGTCACCACGTCCGGAACCGGCATCAACACCCGCTTGTTTGCGGGTCGTGATCTCATGGGCTTGCCTCACGAGGCGTGCTTCGCCGTGCGTGGCGGCGCCACCGAGGCGGATGCGCTGGCGGCGATCACCCTGACGGCGGCGCAGATCCTGAAGATCGACGACCGGGTGGGCAGCCTGGAAGCCGGTAAGGACGCGGACATCCTGGTCATGGATCGCGAGCCGCTGGATTACCGCTCCTTCGTGGACCTGGCGTACGTCAACGGACGGGTTGCGTACGAGCGATCCAAGGTCGACCTCTGGAATCACATCCAGACCGATCGGAGCAAGGGCCTGAAGAAGGGCTGGAAGCCGTGGGGCCCGTGGCCGGAGCTCGGCGAACTCACGCCGCCCTCCGAGGCCGGGGGTAACGGCAACGGCGGCAACTGACGCGTCTGTCCGGGGAGCGCAGGGACTCGTTCCCCAGCGGCGCCTCCACGGGATTCGCGGATGGCGACGGCACATGAACGGCTGATGGACAGCTATCTCGACAGCTTCGATGGGTGGGAAGCGGTCGGCTGGCTCGGTCAGGCTTGCTACTTCGGCCGCTTCCTCTTGCAGTGGCTCGCGTCGGAACGGGCGCAGAAGATCGTCGTGCCGGTGGCCTTCTGGTGGATGTCGCTTCTCGGCTCGGTCTGCGCCACTGCGTATGCGTTCGTCCAGCACAACCTGTTCTTCATGGCGGGGCCGTGCATCAACTTTTTTCTGTTCGTTCGCAACCTCTGGCTGGTTCGCACCGGTCAGCCGCTCGAGTCTCGGGTATTCGTGCCCTTCGCGTTGGGCGTCCTGACCCTCGCGGTCACCGTGGCGCTCTGGAGCTGGGATTTCTCCCAGCCCCTCCCCTGGGTCCTCGTCGGTGGCTGCGGCACCGTGCTGTGGTCGATCCGTTTCCCGATCCAATGGTGGATCGCGGAACGCCGCAGTCATGCCACGCTGCCACCGCTGTTTTTCTGGATCTCGCTTGTCGGGTCCTGTCTCCTCCTCGTCTACGCCTTCCGCACCGGCAAGCCCATCTTCATTGCGGGCATGGTGCTGGGTCCGCTCCTCTACGGCCGCGGCCTGATGCTGTGCTATCGCAAGCCGGCGAGAGCCTCGTAGAATCGGGCGATGGCGGAGTTTCAGTCCAGGCATGAGGGGCGCGAACGGCAAGCGGGAGGCGCGTCGTGATCTCCCGATGGCATGCCGAGGGCGCGGAGGCGGCGCTCGCGCGCGCCGGACTCGGGACCTTCGACGCGATCTGGGATCTGGACGTGGGTCACGTGGAGGAACCCAACGTGCGCCGCGGTGGCTGGAGTGGCGTGTCGCGGATCGCATTGCCATACGCGGACGGGCCGCGCTCCGTGTTCCTCAAGCGTCAGGCGGACCACGTCACGCGGACCGTGCGACACCCGATCTCCGGTGAGCCGACGCTCCATCGCGAGTTCACGCGGCTCCGCCAGTTCGCCCATCTCGACATCCCGGCGCCGACTGCGTTGCATTACGCCCACGCCAAAGAGGCGGGGGAGTGGCGCGCCATGCTGCTTGTCGGAGAGGTCCCGGGGCGTCCTCTCACGTCGTGGCTCGACGAGTATGCGACGGCTTCGCGGGCTGCGCGGGCTGCGGTCATGGACGCCGTCGCCGATCTCTGCCGCCGCATGTGGTCACACCGTTATGAGCACCGCTCGTTGTACGCGAAGCACATCTTCCTCGACGACTCCACGTCGCCGCTCACGGCCTCGATCATCGACCTGGAGAAGACCCGCCAGCGCTTCTTCCACCCGACGTTTCACGTCCGGGACCTGGACGCGTTGAATCGTCGCACGCCCCATGTCTCCCGTCCGGACCGCCTTCGCTTTCTCCTCAAGGCGGTCGCAGCCGAGCGTGTAAATCCAGCGGTTCGAGCTGTCTGGGCCCGCCTCGTCGAGCGCGCCGCGCGCCGCCGCGTCTCTTGAACCCCAACCCGCCGCCGCTACAATCTCCGGCTCACAAACAGGCGCCCGTAGCTCAACTGGATAGAGCACCTGACTACGGATCAGGAGGTTCGGGGTTCGAACCCCTGCGGGCGTGCCATCAAGAAACGGCGTCGTCGGCGTGACTTGCGGACGACGCCGTTTTCGTTTGGGCGGGGTCACATGAAGTAGACCCCCACGGCGTTGGTCAACTGGACACCCTGCTCGGCCTCTCGGGTTGGGGGCTACCCGAAGATGCGTTCCAGGGCGGCGCGCATGACCGACGCATCCGGCTCGACGCCCGTCCAGTAGGTGATGCCGATGCGTCCCTGGTTGACCAGCATCCCCAGCCCGTCGAGCGTGGCGGCACCTGCGGCCTCGGCCTCCTGCAGGAACCGTGTCCGCGGAGGATTGGGGATCAGATCGGCGCACACCAGACCGGGGTGCAGCGTCTTCACATCGACGGCGACGCGGGACGTGTCGGGGAACAGGCCGATGGATGTCGTGTTGACGACGACGTCGATGTCCTTGCCGACGGCGTGATCTCCGATCCAGGGAACGAATGTCGCGGGGACGTCGGTGCGCGTGTTGAGCAGGTTGACGAGGCCTTCGCCGCGCTCCGGGGTGCGGTTGACGACGGTGATGGATGCCGCCCCCGCGAGCGCCGTTTCGACCGAGACCGCCCGGGCGGCGCCGCCGGCGCCGAAAATCAGGATGCGCTTGCCCGCGGGGTCCACCACAGGTCGCAACGATTCGAGGAACCCCTTCCCGTCCGTGTTCTCGCCGATGTAGCGGCCGTCCCGTTCCACGACGCAGTTGACGGCATCCATGATTTCGGCCGATGGGCCGAGACCGTCCAGATGCTCGATCACCGCCACCTTGTGGGGGAGGGTGCAGTTGAACCCCTTGAAGCCGAGCGCCTTCACGCCACGGACCGCGTCTGCGAGCCGATTTGCAGGCACCAGGGTCGTGATGTAGCGGACCGGGAGCCCGTGGTGGTCGAGGGCCGCCTGCATCATCACCTCGGTGGGGTTCTCCCACACCGGATCGCCGAAGCACCCGACGTAGGTCTTCTCGCAGGAATACGGTTCGGTCATGGGTCTCAGGATCGGAAGGTCTGGCGGATGTCCCGCAAGGACACGTTGCCCTTGCGGATCTGATCGATGAGGACGGCCAAAAGGATCACGGCCCCCATCGCCATCATCTGTGGATTGGGGGGGACGCCCACCTGGTTCATGCCGTTGCGGATCACCGCGATGATGAACGCGCCGATCAGGGTGCCCAGCACCTTACCCTGGCCACCCATGAGGCTGGTGCCACCGACAACCACCGCGGCGATGACCGTGAGCTCGTCCATGAACCCGAAGTTGGGCTCCACCCCCTTGTGTTTGGAGGCCATGATCACGCCGCCGAGTCCGGCGAGCAGGCCGCACAGGGTGTAAACGGTCAATTGCACCCGCTGCACGGGGACCCCGGCCAGGCGCGCCGCCTCGGCGTTGCCTCCGATGGCGTAGACATGGCGGCCGAGCCGGGTCCGGGACATGACGAAGTGTGCCCCGGCGTAGAGCACGAACATGAGGATCACGGAGTTGGGGACCCCGAGCGATCGTTCGGATCCCAGCCATCCGAACGCTTCGGGGACCTGGTTGACCGACTGTGAGTCGGTGATCGTCAGCGCCAGGCCCCTCGCCATGAGCATCATGGCGAGGGTGACGATGAACGCGGGGATACGGAAGGCCGCGACGCAACACCCGGACACGAACCCACACAGTCCGCAGGCCAGTACCCCGGCCAGCCCGCACAGGATCATGGCGCCCGTACCGGCTTCGCGCGCACCCGCGGCGTCGCGGATGAGGACCGTCGCCGTCACCGCCGCCAGCCCGATCAAGCTCCCGACGGAGAGGTCGATGCCCGCCGTGATGATGACCAGGGTCATCCCGATGGCGATGATGGCGATGATGGAGATCTGCTGGGCGATGTTGAGGACGTTTTGAGCCTTGAGGAACGCGGGCCACCGATAGCTCGCGGGGGAGATGACCCGGCAGCCCCCTCCGAGACCGGGGAACCGCCGGTTGACCTCACCGAGGAGCTGCCAGCTCGCGACTGCGTTGGGGCACGCGATGACGTCGATGACCACCCCGTCCGCGTTCCATTGATCCAGTTGGCGGCGGACGTCGGGCGGTTCGCCGTGGACCACCCCGACGACCTCGTGCGTCAGAGACGACGTGGCCACCGCTTGTTGCAACGCGTCCGCCAGCTGAGTTCCGGTGACCGTCTCCCGCGTGATCACGGCGACGCGCTGCGCGGCGCCGGCTTCTTCAATCGTCTCCGCCAGCTCCCGGCCGGCGGCCGCGCCCGAGTTCTGCGTGTCGGTCACCGTCAGCGCGCTGAAGCAGACGACGAGCAGCAGCAGGACCAGGAGCATCCCGTACTCGGTCAGCACGTTCCTCATGACGGGATCGCCAGCTCCATGATCTGCTCCTGGGTCGCGTTCGCCACGTCGGTGATCTCACCGTTCACCCTGCCGTCCCCCATGACCAGGATGCGGTCGGCCATGCCGAGGATCTCGGGTAGCTCCGAGCTGATCATGACGATGGCCTTGCCCGCATCGGCCAGCTTGTTGATCAACACGTAGAAGTCGTATCGGGCGCCCACGTCGACGCCCCTCGTCGGTTCGTCAATGATGATGACCTCACAGTCCCGTTCCAGCCACTTGGCGAGCACGACCTTCTGCTGGTTGCCGCCGCTGAGGGTGCTGGCGGGCTGGTCGGGGCTGCGGGCCTTGATCTTGAGGTCGCGCTCGTAGCGGCTGAACGCCGCGCGCTCCCGGGCCGGGCTCAGGACTCGCCGCCGGCTGAAACGACTGAGGTTCGGCAGGCCGAAGTTCTCCACGACGGTGTGTCCGAGCACGAGTCCCTGACCGGCGCGATCCTCGGTCAACAGGCAGATGCCGGCGCGGATGGCGGACCGGGGACCGTCGATGGGCAGGCGCTTCCCGTCGAGGTGGATCGTGCCTCCGTCCGCGGGATCGGCTCCCGCAATCATGCGCGCCGTCTCCGTCCGGCCCGCACCGACAAGGCCGGTGATGCCCAGGATCTCCCCGGCGTGCACCGTGAAGCTCACTCCGCGCACCTTGTCCCCGCGGCGCAGGTCTCTCACCTCGAGACGTACGGCGCCCTTCGGCCTTTCTGCCGGTGGAAACTCCTGATCGAGGGAGCGGCCCACCATCATCTCGATCAAGGTGGCCTGGGTGACGTCGTCCATGGCGTGGGTGCCGACATGACCTCCGTCGCGGAGGACCATGACGCGATCCGCGATGGCGCGCACCTCATCCAGCCGGTGGCTGATGTAGATGATCCCGATTCCCTGGCCCTTGAGATCCCGGATGATCGCGAAGAGCTTCTCCACTTCCCGCGGTGTGAGCGACGCGGTGGGCTCATCCATCACGAGGATGCGCGCGTCGGTGGCGAGCGCCTTGGCGATCTCCACCGCCTGCCGTTCGGCGATGCTCAGGGTGTGGCAGAGCGCGTCGGGATCTATGGGCAGGCCGATCTTATCGAACAGCGCGCGTGCGCGTTCGCGCTCGGAGCTGCGGTCGATGACACCCGCACGAGCGATCTCGCAGCCGAGGAAGATGTTCTCCGTCACAGTGAGGAAGGGGACCAGGTTGAGTTCCTGGTGGATGACCCCGATGCCGGCTTCGCGGGCGCGGCTCGGGCTCACCAGGTCGGCGGGTTCTCCGTCGATGAGCACCCGTCCCGCGTCGGGGCGATGGGCGCCGGCGAGCACCTTGATGAGGGTGCTCTTGCCGGCCCCGTTCTCACCGACCAGGGCGAGCACCTCGCCCCGTTCGAGCTCGAGCTCGACGGCTTCGAGAGCCCGCACGCCCGGGAACGACTTCTCGATCCCCTCCATGCGGAGGAGCCGCGGGCTACTTGAGTTCGGGGTCCTTGTCGGCATCCGCCTTGCGATAGAGCGACGTGGGGATGGGGATCTGCGCCGGCGGGAGCTCCCCGTCGAAGTAGCGGACCATCTGCTGGACCACCATCCGCCCCATCTTCTTGGGGAACTGGATGGGGTCGGCGTAGATCTTGCCCTGCTTGATCGCCTCCTTGCCGATGCGCTGGCCGTCGAACCCGATCACCTTGACCTGCGCCTGCTTGCCCGCTGCCTCGATGGCGGCGACGGCGCCGAGGGCTGAGGGGTCGTTGATGGCAAAGATCCCCACGAGGTCGCCGTGCGTTTCCAGGGTGTCGGCCGTTGCGCGCAGGCTTGGTTCGCGCGACGCTTCGCCGGGGAGCTCGGCGACGGTCTCGATCTTCGCTCCCGGATGGTCCCTGTTGTGCGCCGCGATCACCTCGCGGAATCCCTTCACCCTGGCGAGGCAGGATTGGGCTACGTCGAAGCTCAAGATCAGGATCTTCCCTCCCTTGCCGCCCAGGACCTCCAGCATGGCGATGCCGGCCTGCTTCCCGCCTTCGTAATTGTCCGTCGCCACGTGGCAGACGACCTTCGCAGACGCGTCGCTGCAGCCGGTGTCGGCGGTGAACACCGGGATGCCGGCGCGGTTTGCTTCCTTGATGGGCGCGCCGACGAGTCGTGCGTCGCACGCGGTCAGCAGGATGGCGTCGACCTTCTTGGCGATGAAGTCCTGGACCTGGCGGGCCTGCGTCTCCGCGTTCTTGTCGCCGCTGACGATCTCGGCCGTGTAGCCGTGCTTGGCAGCTTCAGCGGCGGCGGCTTCACCCAGTTCGACGAAGAACGGGTTCTGGGACGTCTGGATCGAGATGCCGATGACACGAGTCTTGTCGGCATCGCCGCACCCCCCTGCGAGCGCCAGGACCGCCACGATCGAGAGTGCTACTGTCTGGTGGTTCATCATGGAGCGGCGTGATTCCAGCATGCAGCCACTCGTCCCACAAGGCTCGCGGCCGGTGATCGTCGGTCTTGGCGAGGCCCTGTGGGACGTCTTCCCCGATCGCGAGTGCTTCGGAGGCGCACCGGCGAACTTCGCCTGCATGGCTGCGGAACTGGGGGGAGACCGGGCGGAGGTCCACATGGTCACCGGCGTCGGCGACGACGACCGCGGGCGCCGGGCCCTCGAAGCGCTCCGCGAGCGGCGGGTCGGCACATCGTGCGTGAAGACGACGGGACACCCCACGGGCTGCGTGGACGTGAACCTGGACGGCGACGGACGGCCAATCTACGCCATCGCGCCGGACGCCGCCTGGGACCACGTCCCTTGGCTCGAAGATGTAGCCGCCCTGGCCCTTCGCACGGATCTGGTCTGTTTCGGTAGTCTGGCGCAGCGCGCGTCCGAGTCGCGGGAAACCGTGCGCGCGTTCGTGGAGTCCACGCCCCCGCCCGCATTCCGCATCCTGGACGTGAACCTCCGCCTACCGCACGACGACCGGGAGGTCGTTCTCGAATCGCTTGCGCGGGCCAACGTGCTCAAGCTGAGCGACGAGGAGTTGCCCGTGCTCTCTTCCTGGTGCGGCGTGGAGGGCGAACCGGTGGAGGCGTTGGCCGAACTGGCACGTCGTCACGACCTCGTCGCGATCGCGCTCACGCGCGGATCGAGGGGCGCGCTCCTGCTCCGTGGCGACGAGGTCAGCGACTGTCACGGTGTCACGGTGGACGTGGTGGATACGGTGGGCGCCGGTGATGCGTTCACGGCGGCGTTCGCGTTTGGTCTTCTGTCGGGGGAGGATCTGGACGCGGTGAATCGCCGGGCCTGCGAGGTCGCCGGCTACGTCTGCACTCAGCCCGGCGCGACTCCCGGGCTGCCGACCACCTGATCCAATCGCTTCTTTGGCGCCTCGCCCCGGCGGGTGGCTGGACGGATTCTATTTCTGCTGGAGCAGGCTCTTCGCCACCGCCGCGACCTCCCTGCCCCGCAGGTTCACCGCGCGTACGATGCCCGCTCGGTCGATCATCAGGCTGGCGGGGATGCTGTGCACATCGAAGGCCACAGCCAGTTCGTTCTTCCACTTCTTGCCGTCGAAGTGGTGGAGCCAGTCCATCTTCCTCTTCGCGATCATCCGATCCATCTTCGCCTGGTCCTCGTCGAGGCTGACGCCGAAGACGACGAAGCCCTTCTCGGAGAGCTCCCTGTGGGCCTTCGCCACATGCGGCATCTCGGCCAGGCAGGGGCCGCACCACGTAGCCCAGAAGTCGATCAAGACCACCTTGCCATTGAGGGTCTTGGGGCTGATGGTCTGGCCGGTGCGGTGGTCCTTGACGCTGAAGGCCTGCAACGGCTTGCCGATGAGACGGACCTTGTCGAAGTGGGTCTTGATCCGGGGGAGGAGCCGGTCCTTGGCACCGAAGGCCATCTCCGCTTCCACCGCGTCCATGAAGCGCAGGGCTTCCTTCTGCTTGCCGCAGCGTGAGAGGGCGTAGGCCAGCTCGCGGGCGTAGATCTCGGGCTTGTCCGGGTGGTCCTTCTGCAGGGACTGCAGGCGCGGCAGGGCCTTCTCGGCCTGCCCGCTGAAGAGGTAAGCGGCGGCCTCCCGGATGCGGGCGAGGCGCTTGAACTTCGTCTTGGGAAACTCGGCGAGGAGCGCGGCGTAGGCTTGCGGGGCCTGTTCGTAGCGGCGCAGGCTCCAGATCGAATACGCGCGGAGGTACAGCACCTTCTCGCGCTCCGGACCCTCGCGGTGCTTCTCGAGGAAGGCCGCGATCTTGGCCAGATTCGCGTCGTTGTACTTGGCGAACATGAGCGTGTTGAGCTCACGCACCTCCAGCTCCTTCGCCAACTGGACGTAATCCGCCTGGGCATCTTGCGCTTGCAACGGGTGGACCAGCGAAAGACAGCCGACGATCCCGATGCACAACCCGAAGACCAACTTGAATGCACGCATGAAGCCCACTGTCGGGTGTGCGACTGCAAAGCGCAATGGGCCCTCCCGTGATTCCCCCATCGGGTCGTTCTTGACCTCACCCGGATAGAGGTGTGGAGTCATCGCCGTCGGGGGTTTCGATGTGTGCGAGACCGGATTTCAGGGCGTCCAGGGCAGAGCAACCGAGGCGTTCCTTGATCCGCGCGATCCAGACCGAGTGCACGAGGTTGATCTGGGCCGGGATGTCGCGGATGCCGAGCTTGACGGCCGCAGCGAAGCGGTGTTTGCCGATCCGGTTGAAGAGGAGTCGGCCCTCCCGTCCGACGGCGCAGCCCACCTCCGCTTCCTTGCGCTCCTGCTTGGCGCCGCCGACCGTCGTGATGTTGGCTTCGAGGTGGCGGGCCTCGTCCCGGGATCTGTATCCGTTGGACTCGATGGACCTTATGAGATCGACCTGGCGCTGAAAATAAGCGTGCACGCGCTCCGGCGTATCGACGCGCTGTCCTCTCATCTTGGTCGCCGTGCCGTCGGCGACGGCCTGGACGCGGCGTGCGTAGGACTCCGTTTCCTCGTAGCGCAGCCCGTTGTCGATGAGGTCGAAGATCTCGCTGATGTTGGTGACCTGTGCGATGGGTACGGGATCGCTGTCCCATGGGCCATCGGAGACGAAACAGAGCTTGTGGATGCGTGTCTTCTTGCCGGGCAGGAGCCGCGAGTTGGCGCGGTGGGTGATCTGGGTCGGGTCGATGCGGATGTTGAGTGCGTCGCCGAGGAGGCGGCGCGCGAACCCGATGGGCAGGCCGTGGGTGGTCTTCCCCGAGACCACCCGTTCCAGCAAACGGGCGGCGAGGCGGGAGCCCAGCGGCGTCCTGTGGAGGCGCGCCAGGATGAGGTCATCCAGGAGTTTGTAGGTCCGTTGCTCCACGAGCGGCTCCCCGGTGCGGCAGGACCCGCCGCGGGCACGTTAGCAGCGGGTCGAGCGCCCTCGGGGTCCATTCCCCAGATGCATCACTTGGGCAGCACTCCCGCGCGCGGACGGTCGAACATCAGGAGCCCCTGCGTCATGAGTGGCAGAGGATAATCGGAGGGCGTCCTCTCTGTGGGATTGGGGGTCGGGAACCCATGCGAGACCCAATCCTGGCCGGGCGGCGATTTGGCGGGGATCGCTGGATCCCAGCACTCAAGCGAATGGTGTTGTGGGAGTTGGGGAAAATCCCGCGAAAACAGGGTCGCCCTGGGATCAGGGCTGGGAAGATCGATCTGTTGGAATGCGAACCGTTCGACCCCGGCCCCCACCAGCCGACTCAGTCTCGATCCGCCGGTGATGAACACCCGGAGAAAGCGATGATCCGCAGCGCGTTGACCCTGCTCCTGTTGGTGGTGCTGTTCAGTCCCGCGTCGGTTGCCCAGACGCCGGACCTCTACGACGAGACGGTCCTGCGCACCGTCGAGTTGACCTTCTCCCAGTCCGACTGGTGGCAGCAGCTCACCGCCAACTACGCCAGCGAGACCTACCTGCAGGCCGACATGACGGTCGAGGGCACGAGCTACCCGGGTGTGGGCGTCCGGTTCAAGGGCAACTCGTCCTACAACAGCGTCGGCAACTCGGACAAGAAGCCGTTCAACATCGACGTGGACGCCTTCAACCCGGGGCAGGAGCTGCTCGGCTACAAGAAGCTGATCCTGAACAACGGCTACAAGGACCCGACGTTCTGCCGCGAGGTGCTCTCGTACCACGTGATGCGGAGCTACCTCCCCGCGCCGAAGGCGAACTGGTTGAAGCTGGTGATCAACGGCCAGAACTGGGGGATCTACGTCAACATCCAGCACATGGGCGGCGACTTCATGGGGGAGTGGTTCGAAGACGATGACGGCAACCGCTACAAGGCCAACCCCGGCTCAGGGAGCGCCCTCACCTGGCAGGGATCATCGCCTGGTCCCTACCAGGGTCCGTACGAGTTGAAGTCCGATCCCTCGCCCACGTCGTGGACCGACCTCATCAACCTCTGTGACGTGCTGAACAACACACCCACGAACCAGCTCGTCTCGGCGCTGGACCCGATCTTCTCCATCGAGCGGGCGCTGTGGATGGTGGCGACGACCAACGTCCTCTGCCAGGGCGATGCGTATTTCGGGACCGGTCACAACTACTACGTCTTCCACGATGACCACCACGACCGCATGCACACGTTGCCGTGGGATTTGAACTCGTCGTTCGGGGCGTTCAGTGTCATGAACCTGTCCCACCAGCAGAAGATCAACCTGAGCCCGTTCTACAACAGCACCCATCCGAATCGTCCGTTGCTCAGCGAGCTCATGGGGATCAGTTCGGTGCGGAGCACCTATCTCGCTCACGTGCGGACCCTGCTCGACGAGCAGTTCGACTGGAACGTGATGGGCCCGCTGGTGAGCCAGTTCCAGGGTCTGATCGACGCGGAGGTCTCCGCGGACACCAAGAAGCTCTACTCGTACGCCCTGTTCCAGCAGAACGTCACCCAGGACGTGAACCTGCCGTTCGGGTCCCCCGGGAGCGGGGCGCTGGTGCCCGGTCTCCAGCCCTTCGTGACCGCCCGTCGCGCGTACCTCTTGAGCCATTCGGAGGTGGCGTTGCCGGCGCCTGACATCCAGTCCGTATCGCTGACGCCCTCTTCGCCCACCGCCATTGACACCGTGTGGGTCACGACGACCGTGTCCGGTCTGGTGGCTCCGGTGGGCACCGTGTCCCTGTACTGGCGTGTCCTCGGCCCGTTCGTCCGTGCGACCATGTTCGACGACGGGCAGCACAACGACGGCGCCGCCGGAGATGGCACCTGGGGTGCGTCCATCGCCTCACAGATCGCGGGGACCCGCGTGGCGTACTACGTCCGCGCCACCAGCGTGCCCGGCCAGGGCGGCGCCAAGACCCTCTCTCCCCGTTCCCCCGAACACACCCCCTTGACCTACGTGGTGCAGGCGGGAGCGACGCCCGCCAACACCGTCAAGGTGAACGAGTTCATCGCCAAGAACGACGCGGGCATCACGGACGAGGCGGGGGAGTTCGAGGACTGGGTCGAGCTGGTCAACGTCACCGCCGGGGCCATCGACGTCTCGAGCATGTACCTGACCGACGATCTGACCAACCTCACCAAGTGGCAGATCCCTGCAGGGAACGTCCTCAGCTCCGGCGACACGCTGTTGATCTGGTGTGACGAAGACGGATCAGACGGTCCGTTGCACGCCAGCTTCAAGCTGTCCTCGTCGGGGGAGGAGATCGCGGTGGTGGATACGGACGGGACCACCGTCCTCGACCACGTGACGTTCGGGGCCCAGGCGGGGGACATCAGCACCGGGCGCTTGTTCGACGGTGTCGATCCCCAGGTGACCTTCTCGACGCCGACTCCGGACGCTCTCAACGCTCCCGTGGGCTGTGGCACGCGCAGCTACTCCGCCCTCGATTCCCTGACCCAGGCCTTGACGCTCTCGGTCTCCGCCCCGCTGACGGTGGGCGCGTCGGTCACCTTCAGCGTGTCGGGAGGCCCGCCCTCCACGGCGCACTACGCGGTGCTCGCGGCGCAGCCAGGGTACGCCACCTTGTTCGGGACCAGCGCGGTGTTGCTGGTGGACCCGGCCTTCACCATGCTCCCCATGCAGAGCGACGCGTCGGGTACGGTGTACTACCCGGTGACGCTGCCGAATGTGGCCGCGCTCGCGGGGGCGGTGTATTACGTGCAGGTCGGGACCATCGTCGGTGGAGTCCTCCAAGGATCCAACGCTCTGGAGTTGGTGGTCTGTCCGTGACCTTGGTCGGCACGAGAACCCCCATGAAATCAACCACACTCGTCGTCGCCCTCGCGCTCGCCATGGGCGGTGCCTTGCCGGCCCAGGCCCTCGACTTCTACGATCCGAACGCGTACCGGGACATCCATCTGACGTTCAGCCAGGCCAACTACTGGACCCAGCTGACGAACAACTATCAGTCCCAGACCGAGATACCGGCGGACATGACCGTGGACGGGGTGACCTATCCGGACGTGGGGGTGCGCTTCCGCGGCAACTCCTCCTACTTCCAGCTCCCGAACAACGCGGAGAAGATGAGCTTCAACATCCGGACCGATTCCTTCGTTCCGGGCCAGGACCTGTATGGCTACCAGAACCTGAACCTGAACAACGGGTTCCACGATCCGACCTTCCTGCGCGAGTTCCTCACCTACATGGTGTGTCGCTGGCACGGGGTAGCTCCCCGGTGCAACTTCGTCCGCGTGTTCCTGAACGGCCAGTACTGGGGCGTCTACATCAACGTTCAGCAGCCCAACAAGGACATGATGCGCCAGTGGTTCCGCTCTGATGACGGGAATCGTTACCGGGGATTTCCGACGTCGGGGACCTTCCAGAACGGGCGCTGCGCCATGACCTGGCTCGGCACCAACCTCAACAGCTACCTCACCGCTTACCAGGCGAAGGAGGGCGACGGTACCGACCTCATGCAGCTATGCGACGTCCTGAACAACACGCCCACGTCCCAGCTTCAGAGCGTGCTGCCCGACATCTTCAGCGTCGACCAGTTCTATCGCTACGCAGCCTGCATGAACATCACCACCCAGACCGACAGCTACATCGGGTCGGGCAAGGACCACTTCCTCTACCACGACAACGTGTACGGGGCGTTCCACGTGTTCCCGTTCGACGTGAACGAGGCCTTCGCGGGAAGCAATACCCTCTCGCCGACGTACAACAACACGAGCTCCATCAAGCCGGCCTTCAGCAAGACACTCACGTTCCCCGACTGGAACGCCCGCTACCTGGCCCATTACCGGACCATCGCGGAGGACAGCTTCTCCTGGGCCGTGCTGGGCCCGATCATCGCCCTGTATCACGGCATGATCGAAGCGGATGTGGTCGCCGACACCAGGAAGATCTACTCAACCCAGCAGTTCTACGACAACGTCACCATGTCCGTGAACCTGGGTGGCCTCGGTGGCAACAACATCCCGGGGCTGCAGCCCCTCATTCAGGGCCGCGACGCGTGGCTCGCGGGACACCCGTTGCTGACGGCGCCCCGCGCGACCCTGTCGAACCTGCAGCACGCTCCGGCGCACCCGTATCCCAACCAGGCCGTCACCGTCACCGTGGACGCGAGCAGCGAAGCGACCACCGTTTCCCTGTGGCGTCGCAGCGCCGGTCCGTTCACGAAGACGCTCATGTTCGACGACGGCCTGCACGGGGACGGAGCCGCGGGAGACGGGACCTGGGGCGCGACGCTCCCCGCCATGGCGTCCGGATTGCTGCTGGATTACTACGCCGAGGCATCCACCAACACCGGCACCTTGACCTTCGAGCCCAAGACGGCGGAGCACAACGCCGCCACCCTGCTCGTTGAGTGGCCGACGGGCACCTCCCCGGTGAAGCTCAACGAGTTCGTCGCCAAGAACAACGCGGTCATTGCCGACCCGTTCGGTGAGTTCGAGGACTACCTGGAGCTCTACAACGACTCGGCCCAGACCCTGGCCATCGGGGGGATGTACCTGACCGACGACCTCACCAATCCCGACAAGTGGGACATCCCGGCGGGCGAGACCATCCCGCCATTCGGCACCAAGCTGATCTGGTGTGACGAGGATGGATCGCAGGGGCCGCTGCACGCGAACTTCAAGTTGTCTTCGAGCGGCGAAGAGGTGGCCCTGTTCGCGACGGACGGTGTCACCCTGCTGGACCGGTTCGCGTTCGGCACCCAGCTCGCTGACGTGGCCACGGGACGCCTGCTGGACGGCGACGCGCCGTGGGTGTGCCTGGGGCAGCCGTCGCCGGACGCACCAAACCAGTTGCCGGGCTGCGGCACCCGCACCTTCACGGCGCTGGACCCTCTGACCCACGTCATGGCGTTGTCGGTCTCGGGCGCACCACAGATCGGAGCTTCGCCCGCGGTGAGCCTCGACAATGGCCCTGCCAACACAACCGCGTCGCTCTTCGTGTCCACCGGGCCGGGGTACCTGGCCGTTCCAGGCACCGGCCTCACCGCCCTGATCGGCCTGGGCTCGTGGTTCAGCCTGCCGCTGAGCCTCGACGGGACCGGCGGGGTGACGCTCCCCATGGCCATCCCGAACAGCCCAGGGCTGGTGGGGATGACCTTCTACCTGCAAGCGGCGGGCTGGGATGGCCAGGGGTTTATGTACGGGAGCAACGCCGTGGAGGCGGTCATCTGTCCCTAGCTTGGCGACGCGCCGACGCGTGCGAAGGGGACCCGATCCCGCTGCCGTGAGGGTCCACCGATACCTCCATCATGGGTGGTGAGGGCCGTTTTCCCGGCCTCTTGCGACCCCTCTCGGACTTCGATCTGGTAAACAAGTCGCCGTCAGGCGGGTGGGATTGGGGGGAGAGCCGCCACCGGGACGGTTCCTTGATGCACGGCGCGCCCTGACGCGGTCCTTCTCGCGAGGAGCACCATGAGCGAAGTCGTCAAGGCAACCGACCTCACCGAACAAGACAAGAAGCTGCTGTTCTGGGGCAGCTTCCTGGCGCTGGCAGCGGCCGGTACGGGATTCGCGTTCCGGCTCACCAAGGGCGGGCAGTACGGGGAAGACTTCGCGCTGACCTTCCAGGAGGTCGGTCAGATCATGGGCGCGTCGTTCTGGCCGATCGCCGTGACCATGATCCTCTTCAGTCTCCTGGTGGATCGCACCGGCTACAAGCGGCCCATGTACGTAGCTTTCGCGCTGCAGGCGGTCTCCGGCGTGATGGCCTTCCTCGCCACCAGCTATGAGGGCCTCTACTACGCCGCTATCTGTGCGGGGCTCGGACACGGCATCGTGGAAGCGGTGATCAATCCGATCTGCGCCGCGGTCTACCCCAAGGACAAGACCAAGCGGCTGACGATCCTGCATGCTGCCTGGCCCGCGGGCGTCGCGGGCGGTGCGTTGGTGATCCTCGGCGCGGATGCCGTCGCCGACCTGACCTGGAAATGGCACGCCTTGTGGATCGTGTTACCGGCCGTCGCCTACGCGTTCATGTACCGGCCGTGCACCTTTCCGGTGGACGAGCGTGTGCAGGCGGGCGTCCCGTACATGGAGATGCTCAAGCAAGTGGGCTTCCTCAGCGCGACCCTGGCGTCTGTGCTGCTGGTGTACGTGCTGGGCGACGCGCTCGGGTTCGCCACTGAGAACTGGCTACAAACCAGCCTGATCGTGGGAGGGAGTATCGGCGTTCTCTTCGGACTGGCCGTGCAGTCTGTCGGGAAGCCCCTGTTCTTCCTCATGTGCTGCCTCATGATGCCGGTGGCGACCGCCGAGCTGTCCACGGACGCTTTCATCCAGCCTCTGATGACACCAGTCCTCGAGGACATGCAGATCAATCCGACCTTTGCGATCGTCTTCTCCATGACGGTCATGCTGATCCTGCGGGTCTTCGCCGGGGGCATCCTCCAGTTCTTCACGCCGCCCACCTTGCTGGCGCTCAGCGGCCTGCTCTCCGCGGTCGGGCTCTACTGGTTGGGTTCCTCGGCCGCGGGGGCGGCGGTGTTTGTCGCGTTCGTGCTGTATGCGGTGGGGCAGACCTACTACTGG
>JABSRK010000419.1 GCA_013213915.1 Planctomycetota bacterium | reverse complement strand
CACCGATGCGGGATACGTTCTTGTAGTCGACGGCGAGGAGCGAACTGTGGAACCGCGAGGTTTCAGCCATGGGTGAGCCCACCTTCACCACATCGTCGGCAGGAGAAACGGAGTTGATCGCGGCGGCTCTCGCACCACTCCTGGAAGGCGGCGATGGGATCCTCCTCTTTGGCGAACTGGGAGGCGGAAAGACGACGTTCGTTCGCGGACTGGTGCGCGGTCTCGCCCATCCTGACCCTCGTGAGGTCGCGAGCCCGACGTTCGCCATTCACCACCGGTACGAAGGTGGACGGCTTCCGGTGGATCACCTGGACCTGTACCGTCTTGAAGGTGTCGAGGATGCGCTCGCGTGGCAGGGCGTCCTTGACCCCCTGGACGACCCTGCCGCGGTCAGCCTCGTCGAATGGCCAGAGCGGCTTCCGTGGTCGCCCGATGGCCTCGTACTCGAACTGCACCTCGCGCGGGGCGAAGGGGAGACACAGCGTCGATTACGTCCCGTATTCGTCGGAGCCCGTGGTGAACGTATTGCCGCGGTATGGCCCGCGAACGTAGGCCCCACTTGAACCGCAAGGCACATGGTTCGTTGACGGACTTCATGGTGGACCCCGATGTAGCGTCGATGCTGGCGTTTCAGCGCGGCGATTACGACGCCTTCCAGGGGCTGGTCGAACGACACACAGAGGCCCTCGTCAGCTACTTCTTCTTTCAGTCTCGTGACCGACAGCTGGCGGAGGATTGCTCACAGGACGTCTGGCTAAAGGTCTTCAAGTCACGCGAGGACTACCAGCCACGTGCCCGTTTTCGGACGTTTCTCTTCCGCGTCGCCCGTAACCACTGGATCGATCGGTTCCGCACGCGAGCCCGGCGCCCCAGAGAGACGCCCCTCGAGGGTGACGGCCAAGACGCGGAATCTGGGGGCGGGCCCCTGGACCGGTTGCCCGCAGGCGGTGACGATCCGGACGCACGGGTGCGGCGCTCTGACGCTGCCAGAACCGCCGCGCGAGCCCTCCAGCGCCTCCCTGAGGAGATGCGTGAGGTCTACATCCTGGCAGAGGTCGAGGAACTCCCGTACGCCGAGGTGGCCGACGTGCTCCGCATACCCTTGGGGACCGTGAAATCTCGGATGTTCAACGCCGTCCGCAAGCTGCAGGAAATCACCCGAGGATTCGACGAGGAAACCTGAACCCGACCCAACCTCCGCCCGTTCCACGACATGGAGCATCTCTCGTTGGGAGCGTTGCCCCGAGCCCATGAACACCCAACCCCAAGACCCACAGCGCCTTCGGGCACTTGAGCTGGCGATCCAGGCTCGCCGCGAGGATCTCCCTGAGCAGGATCAGCGGTTCCTGGTCGGCTATTTTTCTGCGCATCCGGACGTGGCACGCGAAGCCCGGGAGATGGACGCCCTCCTCACCCGCCTCCAGACGGGGCCTCTGCCGGTCCGCTCAGGTTTCCAGCAGGAGATGCGAACCGCCGTTGCGGGTTGGGTCCGCGACGAGGTCCTCGCTCGCCCTCAATCCTCAGCGACCGAGGGATGGCTACGGGCCCGTTGGGACTGGCTCATCGGCCGCCAGACATCCGCTGAGGGGGCCTCTGCGCCCACGGTCTTCCTCGGCCGATCCCTCGCCTTCTATCTGGGCGCCGCCTCGGTCATCTGCGCCTTCCTCCTGCTGAGGGGACCGGGGGGGGAGTCGGAGGCGCGCACCATGGACCGAGCCCACACGCGCCCCCATGAGCTGGTGCCGGCGAAGAAGCCCGCGCCGCAGCCGGATCTTCGCGGGCCACGGCCCAAGTAGCCCTCCCCGGTACCCGCCGACGCACCAAGTGCACGTCAGCGTGCACCCGAGCCCCGGTCGGATGCACCGCAAGGTGCACCTTGACGCGGGCACCCCCGGGGTCGCTGTCGGCGTTATCGGTCATAACCTCCGATTATGCTGAAGTTTGAGCACGCTCATTCGTCCCGCTCGGACTTCGGCCCCTCTTTTGCAATTCGTGAGGCGTCCCACAAGGGACGGGGTGCCCCCACCGTGCCCCGGAGGCTGGACTCGATCCAAGAGGGCCCAAGGATGACACTCAAGATCACATACGCCGGCACGATGCGCGGTCAGAAGCTCTACACGGTCACCAGCGGCGGTGACCGGTTCTTCACCGGCACCCTAGAAGAGGTGAAGCGCTACATCCTGATCCACAACACCAAGGTGCGCGAGCGCAAGGAAGCAGCTCAAACCGTGATCGCGGTGATGCGCAACGCCAGTTGACCCAGCAATCCCGCGCCCACGGGATCTTCCCGTGGTGCTGCGGCCTCAGGCGCTAATATCGCGGTATGCGCCAGGCCGCATTTCTCTTCACTCTGCTGCCGATCGTTCTCCCCACGGTGGTCGCTCAGCGTCCCGGTCAACCCGCGCGGTCGTGGCTTCACGGCGCAGTACTGGATCGTTCGCCCCTCGTGGTTCGCGCTCAGCTGGACTCGGATGAGGTCCTGCCGCTCCACGAAATCCAAGTCACCCGCTTCAAGGTGCTGGAAACCCTCAAGGGTCGCAGACGCAAGCACGTGCTGGTCGGAGCCGCGGGCGAAAGGGGAGGGGCATTCAAGGACCTCGACAAGGTGCTGTTTCTCAAGCCCCTGAAGAGCGGCAGCCTTCACGAGTTGATCGACATTATCGACCTGACCTCCCGCGACTCGGAGACCGTTCCTGCGACGTTGCGAGCGTACTTCCGCATCGCCCGTGAAGCGCGCCCCGCGCCAAGAAACCGTGCCCTCTTCGACCTCTCCATGTCGAACGTCGGCAGGCAGTCCATCTTCGCCACCCGGGTGGCTTTCAATGAACTCCTGCGTCTCGCCGATCAGGCGCCCCACCTGTTCAAGCCCCAGCACCTTGAGCAATTGGAGCGATCCGGAGCGACGGCTCCCCGTGTTTCCCG
>JABSRK010000418.1 GCA_013213915.1 Planctomycetota bacterium | reverse complement strand
GGATCGGGACCGCCGCCGCGGCGATGGTGCTCATCCGCCCGCTCATCCGTGCCAACGCCTGGCGCAAGAAGAAGACCCACCTCATCGTCTTTTTCATCTTCCTGGTCGCTAACATCGGTGGTGCTCTGACGCCCCTCGGCAGTCGGCCGCTCCTGCTCGGGTACGAGCGCGGTGTCCCGTTCTTCTGGACCGCCGAGGCGATGCTGTTTCCCATGCTCGTGTGCGTCGGCGTCCTGCTCGCCTTGTTCTTCCTGATCGATCACGCGCTCCTGCGACGTGAAGTAACGCAGGAAGCGCCCGACGACGGGTCGAACGAACCCATTGGCCTCGAAGGCTCGTTGAACCTGATTTTTCTCGTCGGCATGGGCGCCGGGGTTCTCTACTCGGGCCTGGCTGCGAAGAGCGAGACGTATTGGGATCAGGGACAGTTTGACCGTGCACGCGGCCGGATTACGGCCGCGGAGACCGAGCTGGCGACCATTTCCCTCAGGCTCAGGGGCGCAGCTGTCGAGGATCGGGTGGCCATGGTGGAAGAGTTCCTCGCCACCCGATCGACCGTGACCATGCTCCGCGCGGCTGCCGCGCAGGACGCTGTCAAGGGCTGGCGAATGACCGAGGACGTGGTGTGGCCGTTGATCAACGTCGTGCGTGACGGCGTCCTGGTGATGATGGGTGTGTTGTCTCTGTTGCTGACGTCCCGCGGACCGAGGAGGAAGAACGGATTCACCTGGTTCCCTGTGATCGAGATGGGCAAGCTGTTCGCAGCCATCTTCGTGACGCTCATTCCTGTCATCGCTGTTTTGAAGGTCGGCACGCGAGGCGAGCTCGGTCCGTTGGCCGCTGCCGCGACCGGGTTGGAGGGGCAGCCCGTCAACGCCATGTACTTCTGGTTGACCGGTGCGTTGTCCAGTTTCCTGGACACCGCGCCCACGCATCTCGCGTTCATAGACATGGCGGGCGGAGATCCAAGCGTGCTCGCCACGGATTTCCCGGGGACGCTCCTTGGGATCTCGGCGGGGGCGGTGTTCATGAGCGCGCTCACTTATATCGGTAGCGCCCACAATCTCATGGTGCGCTCCATCGCTGAGGAGGCGGGCGTCACGATGCCGTCGTTCTTCGGCTACGCCCTGAAGTGGTCCTTACCCATCCTGGTGCCGATCTTCTGCATCGTCTCGCTGATCTGGTCCTGACCGCTCTCGGGTAGACTCGCCGCGGGATGCGCATCCTCCACGTTTGCCACCTGTTCAGCGCCGAACTCGAAGGCGGCGTCCAGAGCTACGTCTCTGGTCTGCTCGATCACCAGCGGGCCGCCGGCCACGAGGTGTGTGTCCTTTCGGGTTCGTTGTCGTATGACGGCCCAGCGACGGTCGATGAAGGTGGTTGCGATGGCGTACCCGTCACCACGATTCACCGAGCCCCGGAGGAGCGCTGGTCCGCCGACCTCGGCAGCGAGCGCATCGGAGCGGTTGTGGAGAAAGCGCTCGCGGCATTTCGCCCCGACGTGTGTCACGTTCACCATTGGCAGGGACTGACGAACGATATCGTGCGACGGGCGGTGGCCTACGGCGCACGCGTCGTGGTGACGTTGCACGACCTCTTCACGACGTGTCCGCTGTTCTTTCGGATGCGCGTCGATACGGAGAGCTGCCCATCAGAGCTTCCGTTGGGAGAATGCGCGAAGTGTCTTCTCGGCGGTCTTGGAGGCGTTGGTGCGGTGGAACTTAAGGCGCTGCTCGCTGAGCGACATGAGCAGCTGCAGCAGGAACTCGATGCTGCCTCGGCGGTGACCACCATGAGTGCCTACATGCGTGATCGGCTCAGCGCGGTGCCGTATTTTCGGCGCCAGGCGATCCAGGTGCTGCCCATCGGGGTCATGCACGATGAGCTCGAGAGCGTTGACCCGCCAGCCCCTGAACCGGGGCGGCTCCGGATCGCCAACTGGGCCGGGATCGCGCCGCGGAAGGGGCTCCACGTCTTGCTGGAGGCGCTCGCCGGGTCAGCCCACGCTTCCGCGTTCGAGGTCCATGTTCATGGGCACGAGGACAATCGGGAGTACGTCCGCGATCTGCGGCGTTTGCAGGGCGATGTTGACGTCCGGTGGCGCGGGCCGTTCACGGGCGCGACGTCTCTCCTGGAGGTCGCGGCGACGTGTGATCTGGCCGTGTTCCCGTCGCTGGAGGAGCCCTACGGCCTCGCCCAGGATGAGGCCATGCTCCTCGGGATGCCGGTGGTGGTGGCGGACCAGGGCGCGCCGCCGGAGCGGGTTGGTGGACGCGGAATCGTTGTCCCCGTGGATGATCCGAAGGCTCTGCGTGCGGTTCTCGAGCGCCTGCTTGTGGCACCGGAAGAGCTTGGTGGGCTGCGGGAGGGGCCTTGCGGGGCGCGTCGCATCCGGGAGCACCTTCCGGAGTTGATGGACCTGTACGGGCGGCTTCTCAACGCGTGATCGATACGACCCGGTAGGCGCTGCGGGCGATGACACTCCCCCCACGCGACAGCTCGGCCCACCACACGATGACGCCGCCCGGGGCGTCCCGCAGGGCTTCGACGGTCGCTGGTGGTCCGCCGGGCTCGCCGTCGATGAGGGCGCGGATGTGGTCCACGGGGACGCGGACTTCGAACGTCTCGCCGCGGATGATCGGCTGCTGGGTCCCGATGGCGTGGCCGCCGTGCTCGGTCTCGGCGATGACGACGCGGACGACGTCTGCACGCTGACCGAGGTCCGCTGGGCCGGAGACGACGAATGCTGCGTCCTTTCCGGGCTTCCAGGCCTGACCGTGCCCAGGAGTGAGCTCGAGCGGCGGGCCGTCGCGCGCGCGCGGCTTTCCAGCGCAGCGCAGCTGCTGGGCACGATGCGCGAGTCCGCCGCGTTATCGCGCCCCTACGCGCGCGCTCGCCTGGCCGTCGGCCGCCCCGATGCCCC
>JABSRK010000417.1 GCA_013213915.1 Planctomycetota bacterium | reverse complement strand
ACCTGACCTCGTGGTCGCCGCCCGCCAGGACAGCCCTCTCGCGGTCGGAATCGGCAAGGAGGCGAATTATGTCGCCAGCGATGTCCCGGCGCTACTCCCGTGGACCCGCGAGGTCGTCTATCTCGAGGACGGCGAGATCGTCGCGGTCAGGCCCGATGGCCTCGATGTGTACGACATCGCCGGCAATGTTCGAGAGTGGGCCCCCGCCAAGATCACATGGAGTTCCGAGCAAGCCGAGAAGGGTGGCTATCCGCACTACATGCTCAAGGAGATCCACGAACAGCCGGTTACGGTCAGCGACGTGTTGCTCGGCCGCCTCACGGACGATGACTCCCGCGTCGTTCTCGAGGGGATCGGCTTGGACGCCGAGACCCTGACGGGGATCGAGAAGGTGCAGATTGTTGCGTGTGGGACGTCGTGGCACGCCGCCCACGTGGGCAAGTTCTATCTCGAGGAATTTGCACACATCGCCGTGTCGGTGGACTACGCCAGCGAGTTCGTCTACCGCGAGCCAGTCATCGATGCGAACACCCTCTGCATCGCGATCAGCCAGTCGGGGGAGACCGCCGATACGCGGGCGGCCATGCGCCGAGCGAAGGACGCTTTTGGAGCCCACACCCTCGCCATCTGCAACGTCGCCGGGTCGTCCATGGCGCGAGATGCGGACGGCGTCGTCCTGACCCATGCGGGGCCCGAGATCGGTGTCGCGTCAACGAAGGCGTTTACCGGGCAGCTCGTCTCGCTGCTGTTGCTCGCTGTGCGGCTCGGCCAGGCGCGCGGTGCGGTGGGAGCAGACGAGGTTCAGGCGCTGTGCGCCGGGCTGCGCCGCTTGCCCCATGCCATGGAGCAGGTCCTGCGCACGTCCGACGCGGTGAAGCGCGTCGCCGAGTTCTACTACAAAGCTCAGGACTTCCTGTACATCGGCCGTGGGGTGAACTACCCCATCGCGCTCGAGGGCGCATTGAAGCTCAAGGAAATCAGCTACATCCACGCAGAGGGCTATCCCGCGGGAGAGATGAAGCACGGACCCATCGCCTTGATCGACGACGGCATGCCGATCCTCGCCGTCGCGACGCAGGGACGGACGTACGCGACGATCGCGGGCAACGTCGAGGAGGCTCGCGCCCGTGGCGGGCGGATCATCGCGATCGTGACACCGGGGGACAATCGCGTGGCCGACGCTGCAGACCATGTCATCGTGGTCCCCAGCGTCCACGAGGCGCTGACCCCCATCGTGAACATCGTTCCGCTGCAGCTTCTGGCCTACTTCACGGCCGTGCTGCGGGGAACCGACGTGGACCAGCCGCGGAATCTGGCGAAGACGGTGACGGTGCAATGACGACGACGGATACCACGATCCTGACACAATCAGGACAGGCGCTTCTCCAGAAGCTCGAATCTCGCACCGCCACATGCGGTGTGATCGGACTTGGATACGTGGGTTTGCCCCTCGTCGTGGAGCTCGCACGCGCGGGGTTCAACGTCGTCGGTATCGACGTGGATCAGTGTCGCGTCGACGCAGTCAACCGAGGGGAGTCGTACGTCGGTGACGTATCCACCGACGAGCTTCGTGCCTTGGTCGAGGCGGGCAAGGTTCGCGCCGATGTGCCGAGTGAGGTACTGGGGGATTGCGACACGATCTCCATCTGCGTCCCGACACCGCTGCGCAAGAGCAAGGACCCGGACATCTCCTACATTGTGGCCGCCAACAAGGAGGTCGTGCGGAGCCTCCGGGCGGGGCAGCTCATCATCCTGGAGAGCACGACCTATCCGGGCACGACGGAGGAGGTGATCCTCCCTGAGCTACGCTCGACCGGGCTCGAGGTCGGGGAGGACATCTTCCTGGCGTTCTCGCCCGAACGGGTTGACCCGGGCAACTCGGTCTACAACACCAAGAACACACCGAAGGTGGTGGGCGGCGTCACGCCGTCGTGCAGCCGACTCGCCTACGCGTTCTACTCGAGCGCGATCGACACCGTCGTATCGGTGACCTCGCCGGCGGCCGCGGAGATGGTGAAGCTGCTCGAGAACACGTTCCGCAGCGTGAACATCGGCCTTGTGAACGAGGTCGCGATCATGTGCAGGAAGCTCGGTTGCGACGTCTGGGAGGTCATCGAAGCGGCGGCGACGAAGCCCTTCGGATTCATGCCGTTCTTCCCTGGACCTGGTCTCGGGGGGCACTGCATCCCGATCGACCCGCACTATCTCTCGTGGAAGCTCAAGACGCTGAATTACAACGCCCGCTTCATCGAACTCGCCGGTGAGATCAACAGCCAGATGCCCGGTTACGTGGTGGATCTCTGCGCGGAGGCGCTGAACCGCGTCAAGAAGCCGATCAACGGATCGCGGATTCTCGTTCTCGGCGTCGCGTACAAAAAGGACGTTGACGATTGCCGCGAGTCGCCGGCCCTCGACATCCTCCAGCTCATCGCCCGCAGGGGTGGCGAAGTCTGCTATTCGGATCCCCATGTTCCCCAGGTACGGCTCGAGGAGCGGACGCTTGAGAGTCTGCCGTGCGACAAGGACCACCTCGGGAAGGCCGATCTGGTGGTGATTGCGACGGACCACTCGGCGTTCGATCCAGCCTTGATCGCATCCGCAGCGCGGTTGGTTGTGGATGCTCGCAATCTGTTGAAGGGACATCCGGACCCCGCGCGGATCGTGAAGTTGTAATGGCTCGAACGCTCGTCACCGGCGGCGCTGGCTTCATCGGATCACATGTTTGCGAAGCGCTCCTCGCGCGGGGTGACGAGGTGACGATCGTGGACAGCTTCGATCCCTTCTACAACGAATCGATCAAGCGAGCTAACCTCGCCGAAGTCGTTCGCGTGGGCGACTGTCGGCTGGTGGAAGCGGACATCCGCGACCGAGACCGGATGACGTCCCTGTTCACCGAGTCCGGGTTCGACGTGGTGGTGCATCTGGCGGCGAAGGCGG
>JABSRK010000416.1 GCA_013213915.1 Planctomycetota bacterium | reverse complement strand
CGATACACCTCAGAGGCGTTGCCGCTGTTGTTGAAGTCAATGCCAGTCACGGCTCCGAGTCCCTAGTATGAACCACCGGTTCCAACCTCCTCAAAGGTCTTGTACGAGCCTCCATCGTAGTTGAAGTCCTCAGCCTCGATGTAGCTCACCGAGCCTGCCGCCACTCTGGTCATCAAGTGGTAGCTCCTCACACTGAAACTCGACGCTATCGTCGTCGACCTGCTATCACTGGCCGCCAGCAGTTGAACCTCAGCAATCTGCATACAGCAGGTGCTCGGTCCCGCTGTCGTCGGGAAGATCAACTGATAGGTCGTGTAGGCCACATCATTGTCGAAGCTCACTGTCCGGCGCTCAAACCTGTCCAGGAATCCCGGCACATCTCCCGATGCTATCTCGGCAAAGGTGGCACCGTCATTGGATCCCGACAGGACAAAGGTCGCAGGATCACGATCCGGCGCGTCATTGGCCGATGTCAGACCCAGACCAGTCACCACTCCACCACCGGTGGTAATGGTCAACCCGGATGCATTGTCGTTTGCACCATCAAAGTTCAGGTACTTCGTCGCCGCGTTGTTGTCGATCGCAAGCCCTGCGTGCTCGCCAGCCGGATGGTTGTCCGAAGTCGGCACAACCGCATCTCCCGGCATGCTGATGTCCACAGGATCATCCGATCCCTCGTATGGAACAAAGGCCAGGTAGTTGGCATCCATGTTGCCTGCCACCTTGCTCAAGCGAACGGTCGTTACACCGCTCAACTCAACCACCGCCAGCGCTCCACTCGCATCATTGAGCGGGAAGAACCTCATCGTGTCCCAACCACCGGTCGCCGGCCCCGTAAAGGTGCCAACATCCTCAGTCGCCTGGTCCGCCGCAGTCGCATCGCCCGTCACAATCGAGAGCTTGGCGTCGATCGCAGCACCCCCGGAACTGAACCGGCCGTACACCGCGTAGGAGCCTCCCTCCGGGAAGTCCCTCGTGTAGTTGTACCAGTCCCCGTCGTCGTTCCAGCCCATCTTGAAGTCCACCGTCATGTCGAAGCCGTTCCGTCCGGCATCCCACATCGACTCGGTCATGCCGGGATGGTTGCCCGGGATGACACGGTACTTCTCAGAGGCGTTGCCAGAGTTGTTGAAGTCGATGCCGCTCACCGCTCCAAGCCCATCGTACGAGCCGCCCAAGCCGACCTCCTCAAAGGTCTTGTACGAGCCGCCGTCGTAGTTGAAGTCCTCGACCTCGATGTATTTCACCGTGCCCGCCTCGGCAAAGAGCACCATCACATCAGTCACCGTGAAGCCCGACTCGATCGTCGTCTCCGCTCCCGCGCTGTCCTTGAAGCTGATGCTCACCGCGTGCTCCGATCCCGAGCCAAGGGCTCCAGTCGCGGCCGTGATCGAGTAGGTTGCACCCTCCTGCGACACACCCGCAAAGTCCCTTGACCAGCTGCCCTCGGCCACCGCGTGGTCCAGCTTGGTGCCGTCCAGCGAGATCGACACAGAGGCCACATCCAGCGTCGTCGCCCCGTTGCTCACACTCAACGTGATCGTCGATTCCGGGGCCACTCCAACGGCTCCATCGCCCGGGCTGGACGACGCGCTCAGCGCCGGCAGCGCCGGCACCCTCACCGTGCTTGAGAAGTACTCTCCGGGGATCCCCTCCTGGTTGCCGCCCGGGGCACTGTCTATGTCCTCACTGGGCTTGCGCCAGCCAATCGTCAGCCAGTCACCGCCGCCACCTTCCTTCAGGAGCGCCTCCACGTAGTACTGGTTGCCCTCCACCAGGTCCACCGTGCCGGACAGGGTGGCGTCGTTCACCTCGAAGTTGTTACAGCAACCGGTCTGCTCGGCCACACTCACCGCGTTGGCCGGGTCCGCATCGGTGCTGATCCTCAACAGGCCGTGGTCGTCACTGGCGATGAAGAACCGGTACGTGCCGGTCTCAGGCGCCGTCAGGATACCGCTCATCCGGCCGCCGTAGTTGTCACGGCCGTTGCCTTCAAACCCGCCCGAGAGCGCGGTCCGCGTGTTCCAGCTCGGCGCAAACGTCGCGCCAGAGGGTGAATCCGGGTAGCTCGCATTGTCGGTCAGCGCCTCCATCGGGTGCGCCCCTCCTATGCCGTCCCACCATTCCCAGGCCACATGGCCATTGTAGGTGATCGTCCCATCGCCGTGGTTAATCGCCCTCTCCGGTACCGTGAAGGTCCAGGAACTCGATTGCCCGTTGTAGGAAACCGTGGCCACCGCAGTGCCAGGCATCAAATCGGTCGCGGTGCCCGTGATCGTGATCGTGCTCCCGTCGGTTGCCACCGAGGCGGCAACGTCCGTACCATTCACGCTCAACTTCTCACCAGACAGCGCGTCTGTCCGCTTGATAAGTACGACCTCAAGGTTTGCCGTGCCTGCGACACTGCTCATCACCATCTGATCGCTGCTCACGCCCGCAACCTCCCAGTTCGGTTTAGCTCCCGTGGCACAATCATCGTACAAGGCCACGAACCGGACCGAAACGGCATCCCCGGCAGCAAAGCTGCCCAAGTTTGCCGTGGTGGTGATGTAAGAACCATCCGCATGACCGGCAGAAGTATTACCGAATCCACTTTCGCCTTTTGCGATTCCGTTACCTATGATGGCAACATCCGTATAACCGTTTGCAGTAAATGCGTCTTTTCCTACATCCGCATACGCACCGCCATTCACACTGATCCAGAGCTGACCCGCATCCCACATAGCTCCCTCAAAGGCATGACGATGATCAACGCTCAAGCTCACCTCGCCAGCGGCGGTAACAATGTAATCCGGGCTGGTAAGGAAATCATGATAAGGACCTCCGCAACCGGCCACACTGCCGGCTGAGACCCAAACATCATCCTGGAACGTCCATTGACCTGGAACAGCACCCACGGTCTGAACATAATAACTCGCCAGACCGGGAAGTCCGCCAGACC
>JABSRK010000415.1 GCA_013213915.1 Planctomycetota bacterium | reverse complement strand
CGCCCAGTCGGGCCCCCCGCGTCAGGATCTCGACCTCGGCGCGGGGTAGCTTCGCCTTCGGTGGCATCTCGAACGTCTCGTACTTCACCGCGCGCAGGAGCAGGCTGTCGCGGGGCGCGTCGAGGGAGATCGCCGGACCGGATTCGCCACCCTTGAGAACACCCTCCCGGTTGCCGAGGAACAACCCCGCCTTTAGGGGCGAGCCAGGGCCGTGGCATTCCGCACAGCTCCGCGTCAGGATCGGATGGACGGATTCGCGGTAGAACGCATGACGTTCTGCGTCCGTCATCTGCGGCAACGGCGGAGTCAGGTCAACGAGATCCACATCGTCGAACCACGCCTCCCCGACCGAGAGCCCCCACCCGCCGAAGAGGAGGTTGACGAGCAGGCTGCGACGGCTTCCGGAGTCGAAGGTGCTCTCGATGTGGGTCCAGTCCTGGTCTCCGTGAATCGCGGCGGTCTTCCCTTCCCGCTGTAACTCATGGAGATTGAGTTGCGCTCCGTACCCGGATTGTTTGTCGAGGCCCTTGACCTTGACCCACGCCGAGAGGCGATAGCGCGTCAACGGCGCCACCTCGACCTCGAAGCTGAAGCTCGCGTCGGCGCCGGCGCTGGAACTGATCTTGGCGCAGTGTTTACCCGAATGCGCGAAGGCCGCCTCGACTGAGAAGGTGGCCTTGCCGCCCCATGTGCTGAGCCGCCATCCGGTCGGCAGGCCTCGGCCGTCGAGCTCTTCGAACGACCCGTTCGTGATGAGGTTCTCAGGCTGCTGAGCAGACGTGATAGTCGCCAGCAACACGAGAAGGAGGCCTGTGAGTCGTGTCACGTTTCCAGCATGAATGACCGCGTCCGTAACCGCAAGATCCCCCTGCGCCCACGGGGTCCGGGTCGCGATGACAGCCATCGCCGGAGCAGGCTAAGATGGTGGGATCGGTTCCCCGGCAGCCCTGCCGCCCCCTGGCTCTCGCGCCAAGCCCACTGGAGGATCTCATGTCCCTCACCCGCATCGGTCTTCGCCCCGTCCTCACGCTCTGCCTGTTCGTGTTCGTGTCCGTCGCCCCCGTGTGCGCCCAGGCGCAGCCCGAGCGTGCCCGAGCCAACTGGGAACTGGCCGACAAGTACACCAGCAGCTTCCTCCGGCAGTTCACCTACAGCACCTCGGTCCGCCCGAGCTGGATCGGCAAGACCGATCGCCTCTGGTACTCGTACAAGACCAGCGCCGGGACCACCTACTGGCTTGTCGATGCGAAAGCACGCACCAAGACACCCCTGTTCGATCACAGCCGGATGGCCGCCCTCGTATCCGAGGCCACGGGCGAAGCGCAGACGGCGAAGGCCCTGTCCCTCTCAGGCCTGAAGGTCTCCGACGACGAGAAGACACTCGATTTCACCGCCGGGGGTCACCGGCTGAGATATCACGTCGACAAGGACACGATCGAGAGCCGAGGCAAGGCCCGCTCCACGGGTCGGTCCGGCTCCTCACAGGGACGGAGCCGCGGCGGGCGACAGACGCGGACTCGGTCCACTCGAGGCCGTACCACGACACGAAGCCGGGGTGGTCGCGGCAGGTCGAGCTCGGCCCGTGGCCGGTCGACCTCCCCCGACGGAAAGCTGAAGGTCTTCGCACGCGACAACAACCTCTTCGTCGTCGAGGGCAAGCCGTCCTCCGCAATCGCCCGGAGCGGCAAGAAGCCCGACGACGACGCGAAAACGCCAGCCAAGAGCACTCTGAAGAACGTCGCGGCGAAAACAGCGACCAACGGCAAGGGCACCAACGGCGACACCGGCGAGAAGGTCCTGACCCGAAAGACGTTCGGCTCCGAGGACATGTCGGACTCCGAGATCGCGAGCTTCCTCCGGCGGGTCTCCGCCGGCGAGAAGCTGGACGCCGAGGCGGTGGTTGGCAGCCGTGGGCCCCGACTCGTCTTCGACGACGACGCGGCGATCGCCCTCTCCAGTGACGGCGAGACCGAATACGGGTTCGGAGGTAGCTCGGGTAGCCGGTCGAGGACGTCCGTCACATGGAAGAGTGACTCCAGCGCCTTCTACACGACCCGCCGAGACAGCCGCGGGCTCCAGGAGCTCAGCCTCGTCGATTCCATCGCACAACCGCGCCCCAAGGTGCGCAACTACAACTACGCCATGCCCGGCGAGGACAGGGTTCGCAAGTCCGAACTCCACGTCTTCCACCGAGACACCAACAAGCTCATTCGCGTGGAGCCACGCTGGAAGGACGAGAGTTATTCCACGACCACGTGGTGGGACAACGGCCAGTTGCGGATGTACCGCACCAGCCGCACCCGTCGCGACATGGAGTACGGTGTCGTCGATCCGAAAACGGGCAAGGTGACGACCCTGCTCATGGAATCGGTCGCCAAGGGCAACCTCAACACCCAGCGCATGCGCTGGTTGGAGGACAAGAAGAGCTTCATCTGGTGGTCCGAGAGGTCGGGATGGGGTCACTACTACCTCTACGATTCCGACGGCAAGCTGAAGAACGCGATCACAAAGGGCCCGTTCCGCGTGTCCAGCATCGTCTCCCTCGACGAAAAGAAGGGGGTCATGTGGGTCCGCAGCAACGGTCGCGAATCCGGCGAGAACGTGTACTACGAGCACCTGTACCGCGTGAACCTGGACGGCACGGGGCTCACCCTGCTTGACCCGGGCGACGCGAATCATCGCAGCACGCTGTCGGCCTCCAAGCGTTTCCTCGTGGACAACGCATCGCGGGTCGATCGGGCGCCGATCTCCAGCCTCCGTGACGCGCAGGGCCAGGAGATCATGAAGCTCGGAGAGTGCGACCTGTCGCGGCTCTATGAAGCCGGCTGGCGCATGCCGGAGACGTTCACCGTGAAGGCCGCGGATGGCGTCACGGACCTCTACGGCAACATGTGGAAGCCCTTCGATTTTGACGCCAAGAAGCGGTACCCGATCATCCTCAGCGTCTATCCCGGT
>JABSRK010000414.1 GCA_013213915.1 Planctomycetota bacterium | reverse complement strand
GGCGGATCGGCTGGGCCGGCGCCGCATCTTTCTGGTCGCAATGATCGGGATGGGGCTCGGCGAACTCCTTACGTCCTTGAGCCCCACGCCGGCGGTGTTCGCCGCCCTCCAGCTGGTCACACGCGCCTTCCTGCTCGCCAGCTACGCGCTCGGCATCGTGATCATGCTGGAGGAACTGCCCCCCGGGCAACGCGGCGCCGGGCTCGCATTCCTCTTCGCGTTGAGCGGTTTCGGCTACGGCCTGGCGGCGGCGCTCTATGCCGCCATCGAAGTGATTCCCGGCGGCTGGCGCACGCTCTACGTCTTCGGCGGCGCGCCGCTCCTCCTGCTGCCGCTCTTCCGCCGGGAACTGCCGGAGACGCGCCGCTTCACGGCCGCCGGGAATGCGGCGTCCAGGCGCGGCCTTTCGGCGCTCTGGCTCGAGCCGGTGCGCGAACTGGTGACCCACAGCCCGCAGCGCGCTGTCCTTGTCGGGCTCGCCGCGGCGCTCGCGGCGTTCGGAGGGATCGGGTTTTTCCAGTACGCGAGCTTCCACCTGGAGAACATCCATGGCTGGTCCCCCGCCGGCTACGCGCTGCTCGTCGGCGCGGGCGGCGCGATCGGTCTCCCCGGCGAGATTCTCGGCGGGCGCCTCAGTGACCGCTGGGGCCGCCGCCGGGTCGCGCTGGTTGCGTATCTGGTGGCGCCTGCCGGCATAGCGCTCTTCTACCTGGGACCCGCATGGCTCCTGGTCTTCGCCTGGGGGGGAGCGCTCTTCTTCATGATGGCCGCCGACGTGGTGGTGCGGGCTTTCTTCGGAGAACTCTTTCCCACCTCTCACCGGAGCACGTCCCTGGCATGGATGCTGATCGTCCAGACGGTGGGTTGGACCGGGGGCCTCTTCGCAGTCGACGCCCTGTCCCGCACGGCCGACGACCTTCCGATCGCCGTCGTCATGGTCGGGGGCGCGTGCGCGCTGGCCGGGCTGTGCCTGATGGCACTGCCCGAGACCACCGGGAGCGAACTCGACGCGGGCGCCGGAGAACGCGCGTAGGCGTTATCCTGCCCGGGTGCTCGACGATCCTACTCCGGGCAGCGCGTTGGGTAGGGCGGTGGCGCGGGGCGCCCTGCTGCTGGCTTCGGTGGGGGTCTCACTCGTCCTGTTCGAGGTCCTGCTCCAGGTGCTGGCGCGCCTCGGGCTGATTGCCTCGTTCAGCTCGATGTACGCCGACACGGTCCCCGACGCGGTGTTGGGGCACCGGCTGCCATCGCGCATCTACGCCGAGATCGACTCCCGGGGCTTCCGCAATCCGGAGGCTTTCGAGCGGGTCGACATCGTGGCGCTCGGCGACTCCCAGACCTACGGCTACAACGCGGGGTCCACCGAAAGCTGGCCCAAGCGCCTCGAGGCGCTCTCCGGCTTTCGGGTCTACAACATGGGGGTCGGCGGTTACGGGCCGGCGCAGTACGCCGCGCTCCTCGATGACGCCCTGGCGCTGTCGCCGCGACACATCGTGATCGGCTTGTACCTGGGCAACGACCTGGTCGATGCCTGCCGCGTTTTCGGCATGCCGTACTGGCGGCGGCTGTCCGAGGAGCTGGATCTCGACGTGTCCGACTGCAAGACCGGGCAGGGCCCCGTCGATGCTCGCACGGGCTTTCGGATCAGCTCCCGGTACAGCGAGACCCTGATGTTACTCAAGCAGCTCCCGGTGCTCCGTCGCTGGCTGTTGGTGCGCAGGGACCTCGAAATCGCCCGTGTCCGGCCCCACGATTACTACGCCGTCGACAACGATCCCTTGCGGACGGTGATCTCGATGCGGCGTTACGACGCGGTGCGAGAGGACTCGCCCGAGGTGCGACGCGGCCGGGAGCTGACCTGGTACTTCCTGTCTTCGATCCTCGACCGAATCGGCGACGCGCAGCTCACGGTCCTCCTCATCCCGACCAAGGCGAACGTCCTGTTCGAGTACCTGCTCGATCGGGGACACGATCTACCGGAGACGTTCCACGCGCTGGTAGCCGACGAACGCGTCGTCACCGTAGATCTGGCCGCGCGCCTCGAGGGGCGCGGCGCTTTGGTGGTGAATGCGAGGCCCAGTCTGCGGCAGGCCGTACGCGATCGGGAGTTTGTTTTCCTCGATTACGTGGATGGTCACCCGACGGCGGTGGGCTACGACCGGATGGCGCGGGTGTTGCAGCGCCGGGTGTTCGGCGGTGGTAGCTGATGGCGGAGAGCGATTCCGAGCCCCGCGCGATCGCCACCAACCGGCGAGCGCGCTACGAGTACGAGATCCTCGACACCTGGGAGGCGGGCATCGCCCTGCTCGGCGCCGAGGTGAAGTCTCTTCGCACCGGGAAGGCGAACCTCTCCGACTCCTACGCGACCGTGCGGCGCGGCGAGGCCTTCCTGGTGAACGTGCACATCAGTCCCTACGACAAGGCCGGTCGCGACAACCCGGAACCGCGCCGCGAACGCAAGCTGCTGCTCCACCGCCGCGAGATCGCGCGCATCCGGTCTTCCGTGGCGGAGAAGGGGCTTACGCTGGTGCCTCTGAAGCTCTACTTCAAGAACGGGCGGGCGAAGGTCGAGCTCGGTCTGGCGCGGGGGAAGCGAAGGTACGACAAGCGCGAGACGATCCGGCGCCGCGACCACGAGCGCGAGATGCAGCGGGCGGTGCGCGGTCGGCGGCGCACGTGAAGCGTACGGCGGTGCTCGTGGCCGTCCTGGCGGCGTGCCCTACGAGCCCAATCGCCACGACTACGCCGCCTTCGCGGAGGGCAGGCCCGGGCTCTACGAGCCCAACTACCTGCCCTTCATGATGCACCGCGCGAAACGCGCCGACGATCCGCGGGGAGACCTCCTCTTCTTCTGCCGCTGGGACGACGACGCCATGCCGTTGCGCGTCTATGTGCCGAAGGTCGCTATTCCCGAAGAGCTTCAGGACGAGTTCAATCCTCGCGACCCGGACGCGTATGGCGCAGCGGT
>JABSRK010000413.1 GCA_013213915.1 Planctomycetota bacterium | reverse complement strand
GGTACACCCCACCGCAAAACGGACAGCCGGCGGTGCACCACGGCGCAAATGCCCACCACGATGTCTACATCGCCGAGGTCATGGCGATCTCCACCCTCCTCTGGCAGCAGCCCCTCGACCTCGACCGCGCGTGGTTGCTCTACGAGTTCCAGGCCCGATTCCACCAGGAGCCCCCCGGTCAGTGGTGCGACTTCAACAACCCGAACAACTTCTCGCTGATCACTGCCCGCATGATGCAGTATCCGAATTCGGAGTCGAAGATCCTCAGCGGTCTCCTCAACTCCTTCCCGACGTACATGTTCATGCGCTCCTGGCTCGACGGCTCGTTCTACGACCAAGACTGACGATCGAGAGCTGACGGCCGCTTCACCAGGGACGACAGGACGCGTCTTCGCAGAGGTATGCGGCCGTCTCTCCTTGCGGGGCTGACTTGTCGTGAAGGGGAACACCGAGCCCGTCGAGAGCCTCCCTCTCTACGTCTGGAACGGGGATGACCAGGCGCCCGGGCATGGGCGCCCGGTGGGCCCGCGTCACCTCGTCTGCAAACCCGGGCCCGGAACCATCACCGACCACGAACAGAGTGCGCGGCGGCTCCTCCGCCTCGACCATGGCACAGAGCATCAACGGCGCCGACTCCGGAATCCGTCCGAGAGAGGCAGCGAACGTCCCTACCGTACGCAGGCCCCGCTCCCGCAACTCTTCGCGACCGAGCACCGCTCCGAGGCGCACAAGGAGCAGCGCCGTGAGGCTGTTGCCGGACGGGAGGGCCCCGTCGTGTGAATCCTTCATGCGGACGATCAGGTCATCCCGCTCCGGCGCGAAGAAGTAACCACCGGACGCATCCGCATAGCGCTCCTCTATCTCGTCGGCAATTTCGTTGGCGTCGGCGAGCCAACGCGCGCTCCCCGTGGCCGCGAACAGGGCGAGCAAGCCGTTGGCGTAAGACGCGTGGTCATCCAGGGACGCCTCGTAACGCGCCTCGCCGTCGCGCCATCGGCGCAGCAACGCCCCGTCCGCATCACGCAACCGCTCCTTGATGAACAGGGCAGCGCGCTCCGCGGCCTCGATCCAGCGAGGCTCCCCGAGAACGGCCCCGGCGCGGGCGCAGGCGCTGATCATCAGACCGTTCCAGGATGTCAGGACCTTGTCGTCGAGCCCGGGACGGATTCGTTGCTCTCGATAGGCGTACAGCGCCTGGCGCCACGAAGCGTACCGCTCGCGGAGCTCAGCCTCGCTCATGCCCTCGGACGCAGCGGTCTCCGCCACGGATCGCTGGAACCAGAGGATGTTGCGACCCTCGAAGTTGCCCTCGGATGTGACGCTGAACACGCGTTTGAAGAGGTCGGCTTCGTCACCGATGACGCGTTCGATCTCGGGCGCATCGAAGACGTAGAACTTCCCTTCCACACCTTCGCTGTCGGCGTCCTGAGCGGAGAGGAAGCCGCCGTCCGCATGCGTCATCTCCCGGGCGACCCACTCGAGGACGTCCCGTGCGACGTCAGCGAAATCGGCGCGACCGCAGAGCAGGTGACCGTCGAGATAGCTCTCCACGAGCAACGCATTGTCGTACAGCATCTTCTCGAAGTGCGGCACGAGCCACTTGTCGTCGGTAGCGTAGCGAGCAAAACCGCCCCCGACGTGGTCGTACATCCCTCCGCGCCACATCATCTCGAGGGTCTTTTCGAGCATGGCCTTCCCCTCGTCCCACGAGACGCGCGCGCATCGATGCGCCAGGAACGCGAGGGCCGCCGGACGAGGAAACTTGGGCGCCTTGCCGAAGCCACCCCACGTGGAGTCGAACCCATGCTCCAGATCGCGGGCCGCCTGAGCGGGAAGTCCGGGGCTCACGGCCGCGTCCTCAGTCGGGCGCCCCTCCAGCATTTCCATGAGGCGCCCGACGTTCGCCTGCACGTCCTCGCGCCTGCTGGCCCAACTCTGTGCGATGCCACGCAGCACGTCCGCGAATCCAGGGCGCCCCCACTGGGCTGCGGGCGGGAAGTACGTCCCTCCATAAAACGGCTTCAGGTCGGGTGTCAGCCAGACGCTCAGGGGCCAGCCTCCCTGCCCCGTCATGGCCATCACGGCCTGCATGTACACCTGGTCGACGTCGGGACGTTCCTCGCGGTCGACCTTGATGTTGACGAAGAGGTCGTTCATCACCGCAGCAGTGGCCTCGTTCTCGAACGACTCGCGCTCCATGACGTGGCACCAGTGACAGGTGCTGTAGCCGATGCTCAGGAAGATCGGTCGGCCCTCCGTACGCGCCAGCTCGAATGCATCCTCACCCCATGGATGCCAATCCACCGGGTTGTACGCATGCTGCAACAAGTAGGGGCTCTTCTCCTTGGCGAGGAGGTTCGCGCGACGCTTCTCGGTCATCGGTGGATCCAATCGTTGCCCGATCTTAGCAACGGCCTCCCAGGTGCTGAATACAGCGTGCTGTGCTCGTTCATCCCCAGATCACACGTGCACTTCGAACTGGCCGACCACGTGCCCCGCCCAGTTGCGACGCACGAGACCGGCGTGCGTCTCGAGCGCTTCGAGCTCGGCGTCGTCCAGCAGGCCGTGACGATGCAGCAGGTGGGGCATGATGCGCTCGCTGGCCTGCCACGCCCCGGAGTCGACGTGCAGGGCCACGCCGACGTCTTCACCGGGGGCCATCACACCGTAGAAACCTTCAGCTCCGACCTTGCCCAGGAGGCGCCCCGCAGTGGCGCGGACGAGGGCTGAACAGAACCTGCCCGTCCCGCCGACCATGTGGGGTGCGGACGCGACCGCGACATGAAGGCGAGACGCGGCGTCGGCGACCGCCCGTCCCAGGCGCTCGGGGGGTGTCCCGTGGTTCTTGAAAGCGCGCGCCGCACCGGCCAGGGGCAACACCCACGTCGGCGCTCCGCAGCCGTCCACGGCATGGGTGAGGGCATCGCCTTCCACCTCGGCGAGGTCCTGCACGATGTCACGAATCGCCCCCTGCA
>JABSRK010000412.1 GCA_013213915.1 Planctomycetota bacterium | reverse complement strand
CCTTGGAAGATCTACGGACAGGTTTTTAAGATTGTTTTCCGTAGCCCCACGAACCTGGATCTTTTTCAAAGGGTTTCGACCGCCTCACGAAGGGTTTCACGCTCAATCGCATGTTGGATCAATTGGTTAAACAGGCCGGGAAGGGTTATTCCAGCCTCTATGGCTGACTGGGGAATGAGAGAGGTAGCCGTCATTCCCGGCAGGGTGTTGATCTCGAGCACGACGGGGCCGGATTCCGGGTCGCCCATGAAGTCGGTGCGTGTGACACCTCGGGCGCCGATCAAGCGATGGATGTGGACCGCAAGCTCGGAGACGCATTCCGCGAGTTCCTGGTCGATGTCAGCAGGCACGACTTCATCGGCTCCACCTTCTTCGTACTTGCTGCGATAGTCGAACCAGGGAGCGTGAAGAGGCCGGATCTCGATCACCGGGAGCGCTCGCGCCTTGGCGCCCTGGCCGATCACCGGAACCGTCAATTCGGAACCCCGAACGTAAGACTCGAGCAGGGCGCGCCCTTCCGACTCGAGCACGCCGGAGGCGGCCGCGTGGGCGGCGGTCTCGTCGTGGACGAGGTGCACCTCGACCGACGACCCGAGTGCGGGCGCTTTGACGATCAGTGGAATGCCCAACTCCCGCACGGCGGCCTGGATGTCCGAAAAGTTCTCGATTTCGCGGAATGGTGGAGTCGGAAGACCGGCGCCGAGGAGAAGTCGCTTGAAGTGAACCTTGTCGATGGCAATGGCGGATGCGACGACATCACATCCGGTCCACGAGAACCCCGCGATTTCCAGGAATCCCTGGATGCTGCCGTCTTCACCGTTGCGCCCGTGCAGCCCGAGGACCACCACGCGGACCCCGCAGATGCGAAGCCGCGTGGCGATATCCAATGCTGTGCCTGTGCGCACGGCCCCCGTCACGCCTCGGCGGGCCCGGTCCGGCAAAGATCTCGTGCCGCCCGGCGTCACGAGCGGCAGTTGGCTCCACGTCCCGTCCTCTCCGATGACCACGGGGTGGACGCCGTAGCCTGCAGCAGAGAGCGCGGTCAGGAGCGTTCGCCCGGATTTCAAAGAAATGACGTGCTCCGAGGCGTGTCCGCCGCAGAGCAACGCGACGTCAGTGCGCGTCATGTGACCCTCCCCAGGGAGGTCGTATCCTACAGCCTGCGCATCCGATCAGGCGATGATCGTGTCAGCTTCGATGGTGGCCGGCAGCTCGGCTCGGCGCGCCCGAACGTCGGCAGCGCTGTCCGCGAAGAGCGGGCAGATCTCGATCCGGTGCATGGGGCAACCGTCCCCATCCCGGGGCACCGTGACGCCGGCGCTCTCGAGCCAGTCAGCGAATTGGGACGACTGGTCTCGCCAGGAGGTCTCGGGGGAGTCTCTTCCCGCCCGATTCTTGATCGGGGAGAACTCGGAGGCGCGGGGTACCTCCATCAGCAGCACCTTCTCGGCCAGGGGGAGCGCGTCGAATACGAACATCTCAAATTTGATGCCGTCGACCGGCCCGACAGTGCCGTCCGGATGCATGGCCGGGATCTTCTTTCGCGCGATGTGGATCGGAAGCGCAAACCCGCCCTGATTCAATCGTTCTACGAACCTCCGAGAGATGCCGTGCACGGCGATATTGCCGGCTCGAAACCGGAGCCGGCCGTCGTCCTCGCGCGCGTCCCGAAGGTCGTCCGCGAGGTCGGAGTACTCGATCACACCGGGCTTGCCGTCCTTCAGGACGAGGATACCGACCTGCTCCTCCGGAGCGCGTTTGGGGACCGCCTTGGATGAAAACTCACTTCCCTGCTGGCGGTGGTAACCCATGAACGTCGGGTCGCACATCTCGACGAGAGGGTTGTCGACCTGAAAGTAGTAGATGTCCTCGACCCCGCGTTCTTTCATGTCAGCGACGGCGCCAGATTCGGACAGGGCGCGGAGCGATCCTCCGTGACCGTCGGGGCTACGGAAAAGGGCGTGATCGCTCTCGAGGACCAACCGCCCGTTGATGTCGATCGCCGGCATCGTCCCCTGCTGAAAGAACATGACGTGATCCTTTTGCAGGCCGAAGTAGCCCTGCTCTTGGAAAAACGACGTGGTATCCACGTGGTTTCCGGGCGAGGTCATCACGTACCACGGAACCGGGTGCCCGAAGCGACGTTCCAAGACGAGGAGCTTCTCGGCGAAGATCTGGAACAGGGGTTTGCCTTGAAGTGGGGTCGCTGGGAAAGTTCCCTTGGGCCCGTCGTGGCCGAGGCGGGTGCCCTGGCCCCCGGCAACGGTGAAGGCGCAGGATCTCCCCTCCCGGAGCAACTGCTCCCCCACGGCGCGCGCCGCTGCGTCGGCCTGGGAGTCCTCGCCCTTCACGACCTGGGGGAGCGCCTGGACCGACCCTGGGGCCGACGAACTGTCTCTTCGGGAGCGCCGGTGTAAATCCGCGAGCTGGCCCAGGTGGACGGAGGCAATATCCGCCAGCAGGGAGCGTCGCTCGGTATCACCGAGGCTATCCCAGAACATGAGGACGTGATCCTGCTGGGCGGCAATCAGTCGCTTGCGTAGCGTTTCGAGGGTCGCGTTCATGATGCTGAACCTCGCGGCTCCGCCGGCGGGACGCTGACTTTCTGGTGATGCGTGGCGAGAGGGCGGTGAATCACGGCCTGCGTGGATCAGTCGACTTGCGAAAACGCCAGGGTGGCGTTGTGTCCGCCGAACCCAAGGCTGTTGGAGAGCGCCGCGCGGACCTTCATTTCTCGGGCTCCCTCCTTCACGTAGTCGAGGTCACACCCCTCCCCGGGCTCTTCGTGATTCAGTGTCTGGTGGACAGCGCCGCGGCTAATGGAGAGGGCACAGATCGCCGCCTCCACGGCACCCGAGGCCCCAAGCGAGTGTCCGACCATGGACTTCGTACTGGAGACACAAAGGCGGTCGGCTTGATCGCCGAATACCGCGCGGATGGCCGCTGACTCGTTGGGATCGTTGATCGGAGTGCTGGTGC
>JABSRK010000411.1 GCA_013213915.1 Planctomycetota bacterium | reverse complement strand
GGGTCCTTCGCCGCGTGCACGCGACGCAGGCCCCCGCCGTCGCCCATTCGGACAAGGTCGGTTGCCTGCGGCAATTCCAGGTTCTCGTGGACGTCGAGCATGTGCGCCGCGTCGGGCGAGAGCAGCGCCCCGTGGTGCCCGCGACCACTCGTGACGGCGCGCTGCGTCTTGCCATCGAGCGAGGTGTAGTACAGGTGCTTGTGCAACGGATTCGGGCCGGAGGTCTCCCAGAAGAACCCCTTCTTGTCGGGCGATAACCGGACGAACGACTGCATGTCGAACGCCCCCTTGGTCACCTGGGAAACCAGGCGTCCGTCGCCACGGTAGTGCCAGAAGTGTCGATATCCGCTCCGGTACGAGACCCAGAGGAAGTCCCCCGAGCCGTCCGGCAGCCAGATCGGACCGTGCTCGGGCTCGACCCACTCGTGGTCGCTCTCGACAAACAGCAAGCGCAGGCGCTTGCCCGACGCCGCGTCATACGCGATCACCTCGCAACGGTTCTGGGCGCGGTTCACATGGGCGACCACGATCGTCTCGCCGGACGGATGCCACGTCACGTTCGTGAGATACTGGTCCCGTTTCACGTCGGTGTCGAGCCACACCGTCTTCCTCGTCGCGACGTCGAACACCCCGACGCGCACGACGCTTCCCGGCTGACCAGCCATCGGATAACGTCCCCCGACCAGCTTGGCCGGACGCGACGCGAAGTCGAGATACGGGTACTCCTTGATCGGCTTGAAATCCTCTTCGTAGAACGCGACACGCCGGCTGGTGGGGTCCCACCAGAGCCCGTCCGTTATCCCGAACTCGACGCGGGACACCGCCACCCCGTGCGTCAGGTCGGCGCTCCCATCCGACGTCACGCGCACGTGGTCCTTTTGACCCTGAAGCACATAGATGTCGTGAGCCTTCACGTATGCCGTGTGCTTCTCGTCCGGCGACACCACGGGCGCAGCCTCATCCCCCGCGACCATCGGCACCAACAACTGCACAGTCACCGGGTCCGTCTTCACGATCCAACGCCGCCCCCCGGCGGCGAGGTCAAGCCCGCCAGCGGAGCGCCACTTCAAGGACATCAACGCCTGAGGCGTCGCGTCCTTCACCCCCGCCTTGGTCAGCGCAGCGCTCAGGGCGGACCACTTCAAGACCGTCGACGTCTCCCCCTCGACGGACTGTGCCTTCAACTCGACGTCCTTGCCCTCACGCTTGAGATAGCTGAACCCCTGACCGTCCGGATGCCATTGGAGGCCCGGAAGGCCCCGCGGGATGAACGGCCCGGTGCTGGCGCAAGCGGAGACGGGCAGGATCTTGTCCTGGCCGACAAGAAGCGGAACGAGAAGGAGAACGAGAACGGCACTACGCATGGTGTCTCTCCGAGGGAACGGGGAGTATACGGCCCCGATCCTCTTTCAAACGACCGCTGGTTCGAGAAGCTCCAGCGTTCCGGCATCGGCGTCGAGCTCAGCCACAACGCCGTACGGCAGCGTCCCCTGGTCGGCCACGTGCCCGCAGGCCAGTCCCCAGAGCACCGGGACTCCCAGATCGCCGAGGACCTCAGCGAGAACGGTTTCCATCGCGAGCCGCGGACGTGCGCCCCCGTCCGCATCGGTGAAATGCCCAACGACGATCCCGGCGCACCGCGCGAGCTTGCCAGACAACCGCAACTGGGTGAGCATCCCGTCGATGCGATATATGGGTTCGCCCGTATCCTCGATGAACAGGATGCGCCCGTCGAGTTCCGGTTCATGCGGTGTCCCCATGAGTCGCGTGAGCAACGTCAGGTTGCCGCCGGTGAGCGGACCGGACGCCCGCCCGCCGCGGACGGCGCGAGGTTCAGGATCGTGGTCGGCCGGTGCGCCCACGATCCCCGCCGGTTCCGTGCATCCCACCACTCGCTCGAACGCCGCGCGGGCGTAGGCGGAGAAATCGCGCGAGGGCATGGGCCCGTGGAAGGTCACCAGCCCGGTGGCCTGCCCGATGGCGATGTGAAGCGCGGTGATGTCGCTGTATCCGATGAGTACCTTGGGATGGGCACGAATCACGTCGAGGTCGAGACCGGGGAGCAATCGCAACGCGCCATAGCCGCCGCGCAGACACCAGATGGCGTCGATGTCGGGATCTTCGAAGAACGTGTTCAGGTCCCGCGCCCGGGCCCCGTCGTCCCCGGCGAGATAACCGTGGACGTCACTCGCCGCCGACCCGATACGCGTCACGAACCCCAGCGCCTGCACGCGCGCAGCGGCGCGCTCGATGGTGTCCGGCTGCTGAGGTGGGGAAGCGGGGGCCAAGAGCCCGACGCACATTCCCGAGCGCAGCGCCTTGGGCCGGACGGTCGCGGTCACCTAGGCCTTGAGTCGCTTGGACTTCCGAGCCTTGTTACAGCGAGGCCGCTTGCCGTGATTGGCCTTCTTGATCTTGCGGTTGTTGGCCATGGTGGAATCCGTTTCGACCCCGGGGGGATGCGGGCCGGGAGAGACATCTTTTCGCCAGATGCGCCCTCGTTCAAGACGTTCATCACCTGCAGCCCCCTCCCGGACCCCCGAGAGAACCGGCACCGATCCGCCATCGATGCTCCCAAGTGACTGAAGCACAGGAGGTTGGAGCAAGGAATGCCGCGATTTATCCTGTCCAGCGTCCACAGGATCGGCCGACGCTGGAGCCGCTTTTTCGAGGGTTACCCGGCACGAAACCAGGCAGCGAGGGGACGACCCCTCCCCTACAACTCCACGACGTACACCGCCCCGACGCGGGTGATGCCCGGCGCCGACGATTGGGGAACGCCGACGAGCATCTCGTAGTCTCCGTCCCCGTCGAGGTCGACCCCACGAACCCGCCTCCCGAACTGATAGGACGAGCCCGTGACGGGCTCCTCCACGGCCACAGACTGGAGATAGTCGGGGCCGAGCAAGACGTGGGCGCGACCCTGGCGGAAAGTGGGCCCTGTATAGAAGAACTCGCCGACCATCAGGTCGATGACGCCGTCGCC
>JABSRK010000410.1 GCA_013213915.1 Planctomycetota bacterium | reverse complement strand
CCGCAGCCCGAAAGACGGAGGTTGGCGGCTGATAGCTCGGAGAAGATGCCCTAACATCTCGTCGGGGAGGTGCCCGATATGCAACGCCTCGTTCCGCTTGTACTCATCATCGTGTTGGCCAGCTGCACCGGACTCGGCCGAGAGATCAATCAGGCCCTGCCGGAGTTCTTGCGTTCGGACCCGGGTGAGCAGGAGATGACCATGCTCCGCCAGGTGCGCCAGGCTCGTAGCTGGTCCCAGGAGGACCTCGAGGCGCAGGATCGCCAGATCGCAGAGATCACGCGCTTGCGAAGCGCGGGGACGTGGGACGAGGCCTTCGACCGCATCGAGGACTACCTTGAGCAGTTTCCTGTGTCCCGCCACGACGAGAACGTGCGTTTCTGGCAGGGCGACTGCGCCTACAGGGACGATCAATGGGAACGTGCATACGAGTCCTGGCGCGAGTTCACGTTGCTGCACCCCGTCTCCGATTACAGCGTCGATCTGACGGAGACCCTCTACATGATGGGGAAGGACTTCCTCGATGGGACGCGCTCCTCGTTCTTCGGCATCTTCTCTCGGCGCGCGGTAGGGCAGCGGATTCTGAATCACCTGATCGAGAGCTTCCCGTCGTCGCCGCGTGCGGCCGACGGACAGTGGCTCCTCGCCCAGTACCACCTCGGTGAGGAGGCATGGCCCGATGCCGAGGCTGCCTTCCAGTTCGTCATCGATCAGTACGGCACGAGCGAGTGGTACCAGCCGGCGCTGTACTACGTCGCCTACTGCCAGTATCGCCAGGTGAAGGGTGATCGATACGACCCCGAGATGATGCGCAAGGCGAAGGAGGGCTTCGAGGTTTATCTCGCGAAGGCGAGCGAGGGATCGTGGCGTACGGAGGCGCACGATATCGCGCTCGAGCTCGAAGAGTTGCGGGCGGCGCACGTGTTGACCATCGCCGAGTGGTACATCGACCAGGACAAGCCCTATAGCGCCAGGTATTACCTGATGTCGGTCGTGACGCGCTTCCCGCAGAGTGACGCGGCCGCGCGCGCGAAGGCGCTGCTGCCCGAGGTGCCCGTGCCCGATGCCAAGACACGTCCTGCCGGCGAAGGCGAGCAGCCCGCCGCCAAGAAGACAGCTGGGAGTGGTAAGGGGACATGAGGGCCGTCGCCCTGAGCGCGATCTCGATTTTCCTCGCCGGCTGCGGCTACCAGACCGGGTCCATGATGCCTCCTGGGGTCGAGAGCATCGCGGTCGGCATCGTCGAGAACGACACGTACTATCGGCATGCGGAGGTGACGTACACCCGCGAGTTGACACGCGAGCTCATTCGCAGGGCCCACGTCGATGTACGAAATCGAGGCGAGGCGGACGCCATACTGACCGGCCGCATCCTCACCATCCCCCGAGTCACGCTGGTCGAGGACGGACTCGACCGACTGATTGAGGGAGGCGTCGTGGTGCGCGTGGAGGTCAACCTCACGGACTCGAGGACAGGCCAGCCTATCTTGGAGCCGTTCGTCGTCAGCCGGCGTGCCGAGTTCGTTGTGCCGCGCCTGGAGAGTCTGCAATCAGCGATCGATGAAGCCGTTCGGGACGCAGCGCGCGACGTCGTGCATCGTATCCAGGCTCGATCGTTCGTGCGGGAGCGTTAGACTGTCGGCATGACGCGGTACCCGATGCCTCTCGGACGTGGCCAGTTCCTGGCCCCCGGAGAGGCGTGTGCCGTGATGGGCGTGCTCAATGTCACGCCCGATTCTTTCAGTGATGGAGGTGGGCTCAACGGGGTGGACGCTGTCGTGGCCTGCGCCCGGAAGATGCGTGACGCGGGAGCGGTCATCCTCGATGTGGGAGGCGAGAGTACGCGCCCCGGAGCCGACCCCGTGGGCGTCGATGAAGAACTCCGTCGCGTCGTCCCAGCGGTCCATGCTCTTGTCGATCGAGTCGGGTTGCCCGTGTCGGTGGATACCCGCAAGCGCGCCGTGTTCGAGGAGGCGTGGGAGGCCGGCGCCTCCATGCTCAACGATGTGTCCGCGTTGACTTACGATCCGGAACTGGCGCCATTCGCGTCCGAGACCGACGCTGCGGTCGTCCTCATGCACATGCGTGGAGACCCCCGGACCATGGACGATCATGCGACCTACGACGACTGCGTTGCAGGTGTCCGCGAGGAACTCCGAGGGCGCGTCGATGCCGCCGTTGCCGCTGGGATTTCGCGAGACCGCATCGCAGTGGACCCGGGGCTCGGGTTCGCGAAGACCCACGGGCAGTCACTCGATCTCGTGCGCCGTGTTTCGGAGTTGCACGACCTGGGACTACCTCTCGTCGCGGGCCCGTCGCGGAAGCGGTTTGTCGGAGAGATCACCGGTCGGACCGCCCCGTGCGAGCGGGACGCGGGCACGGCTGCGTTGGTGGGACACCTGGCGCGTGCCGGCGTCGAGATGGTGCGGGTGCACGCGGTGGCTGCTGCGGTCGACGTCGTACGGGTGGAGCGAGCCCTGCTCGTGGGACTCCCGTGACCGTCCTGCTCGAATCTCCGGCGCTCGAGGCCGTGAAGTGGGTGTTCGAGATCATCGTCTTCGCGCTCGTGATCTACGCGTTCATCCGTTTTCTCCAGGAAACCCAGGGCAGCGCCGTTCTCAAGGGATTCGTCGTCTTCGCGGTGGTGCTGCTGGTCGGTCTGTTCGTGATGTCCCGCTTCCTGGGCCTTGACCATCTTTCTTTCGTGGCTGAACAGGGCCTGAGCATCGTGCTCATCGGACTGGTGGTGATCTTCCAGCCGGAGCTGCGACAGGCCTTCGTCAAGCTGGGCGATACCCGTCTGCTGCAGGTCCTCCAGCGCCAGACCGGTGGTCGCCGCGACGTGGACAAGGAGATCGTCCAGGCCTGTCAGCGTTGCGCGCGGCGGGGTCTCGGGACGCTGATCGTGGTCGAACGGCGCATCGGCATCGCCGCCTTCACTGAGGGCGGTGTTCAGATGGAGGCGATCCTGTCGGCGCCCCTTCTC